>NZ_JBHRUG010000020.1:0-659 GCF_042646605.1 Litchfieldella rifensis
TTTGGGTATAGACCCAGCGTGACCAATGGGTCTGTAGCTCAGTTGGTTAGAGCGCACCCCTGATAAGGGTGAGGTCGGCAGTTCGAGTCTGCCCAGACCCACCATTCTCTCGCTCAGTTGGTTAGAGCGCACCCCCTGGGGTGATATAAAGAGGAGGGTGAGGTCGCCGGGTTTCGTTCAAATCTGCCCAGACCCACCAAAATTCGATTGATACTGCGTTGCTTTGCACCTCGTGTAGCAGGCTACACGTCGGCACAAAGCGCCTGGTCTAAATCGAATTTACGGAGTGAAAGGTTAAGAAGAGAGTTTCTTCCTTCTTGTCCCTTCCTTCTTCCGTCTTGATAGGGGGCCATAGCTCAGCTGGGAGAGCGCCTGCCTTGCACGCAGGAGGTCAGCGGTTCGATCCCGCTTGGCTCCACCACTTCCCGACAGTCATTATCTGTAAGCCTTAAGCTAGACGCTGAATATGTCACCTCGATGACGGGGTTTTCTTTCAGCTTAAAGCTTCCAGCTTTAAGTGCTCTTTAACAATGTGAATCATGCTGACAAATGAAAGAGATACGTCTCAAGCGTATCCGGCAATTGTCGTGACGTCATCGCGGGCCAGACCCTTTCGGGTTATATGGTCAAGCGATGAAGCGCATACGGTGGATGCCTTG
>NZ_JBHRUG010000021.1:0-5774 GCF_042646605.1 Litchfieldella rifensis
TCAGACGATGCTGCTTCCAGGAGCGGACGGCCTCCCCGGTAACGGGTGCCTAACTCTAGCAACTCATATGGTGTCAACATACAAGGAGCGGCTTCAGCCGCGATTAACAAGCTAGTAAAGAAGATCCTAACAGGAAGATACCGGCCATTTCCTGACGTGGATCCCGGTCGGTGAAACCGAACGCCGATCGGCGCGCGCCGGTCCTTTATCTTGTATTCGTCACGGCCTGACGGCGGAGAGGCTGTATGCCTGGTTTTCCATACGCACCCTCCCGTCGGCCTCCTGGTAGGGTGCGATGGCCTCGACAACGGCCTGCAGGATGCTCTCCCGGACCCGATCGCCCCGCCCGCTCATGGGCGCCACGAAACGCGAGGATAGCGCCTCCCGGTAGGCGACGAACTGCGCGGCCGACTTGAACTCGAAGGTGACGGCAACACGCTGAAGCCGAACGTCCGCGAAACCGGCGTCTTCCAGCCCCGCGGCGGTCGCCGCGACGTCGCAAAGCGCGAACGGCGTCTTCTCGCCCTCGTCCGGCGGCGGCAGCCCCAGGACACGATGCGCCGTTCTTTCCGCCAGGCTCAACGTCGGCGTCTCGTCCCCCGATGCCCAGAACGACGCCGAAATCCGCCCGCCGGGCTCGAGCACACGCCGGATTCCTCCGAGGGTCGCGCCAAGATCTTCGACGAACATCAGGCCGCAACGACTGAGCACGATGTCGAAGCTCTCCGGGAGCGACAGCGCCCCGATATCCATCACCCGGAACTCGGCATTCGTCAGGCCCGCCGCCTCGGCCCGCACATGGGCCATGTCGATCATCGCCGGCGAGATGTCCACGCCGAGAACCCGCCCCGCAGGCCCGACACGTGCGGCGGCCTCCAGGGCGGGCTCGCCGATGCCTGTCGCCAGATCCAGAACGCGGTGCCCAGCCGCGAGACCTACCTGATCGAACATGCAGCGCGACAAATCCCCTACCGCCTTCTCGATCAATGGGAACCAGTGCTGCCAGGCCGTCGATTGGTCGTTCATGAGTATTTCTCCCCAGGCGGTCCTCCCTACCACCGAGTCAGGAACGAAGTGCCGTAGGAGCTGCTTTAGCTGCGATCGATAGGTGGGAATGGCGATAAGTGACAGGTTAGCTCCGGTGACCGAAAAGAGACAGACAACTGCTGGCAGACAGCAAGCGCCTACCCCGCCCCACAGTCAGGAACGAAGTCCTTGTAGGAAATGGGGGCATCGCCCAGGCGGTAGGAGCGCCCGTGGGCGCGATAGAAGGGGCTTTTCTGACGGCCGGATCGTACACGTCCAAACACCCAAGGCGGGCTGGTCAGCCAGGTAGATGGTGTCGTTGATCATGCGCTACTTGAACTATAGTTAATTTGTGGTCGCGGTGTGTCTGAGCTGCGGCAATAGCATTGGATCATACACTGCCCTAATGGGAGGGAGGACAATAATGAAACTGGTGACGTTGGCTGCTGCCGCTGTTTTCGGAACCGTATCATCACTGGGGTTGGCTCAAGATCTGACAGAAATCGATAAACCTGCTTCGGAGTTGGAGCAGGTGCTGGCACAGGAAGTCGAATTATCCGATGGTGCTCAAGAGGTGCGGGTAGTCAGGGTGACGATGGATCCGCACACGGCTGCTGCGTGGCATACCCATCCCAGTCCCGTTTATGTGTATGTCGTCGATGGTGAGCTGACACTCGAGGTAGAAGGCGAAACAAGAACGATCAAAGCGGGGGAGGCGGTTGCCGAACCGCTGGATGCGAGGATGCGGGCGCTGAATACGACAGATAAACCCGCCCGAGTAGTGGTGTTTCAGATAAGCCCGGCGGAGAAGGCGTTCTTGGAAGAGGAGAAGGAAAATTAGTATTTTTTAATTTTATTGTTGAAAACCAATGCAGGAGCGACTGTGGCCGCGGAGACATGGACAGCCAAGCCGGGCTGACGCCGGATCGCCGCCACGGTGGCTCCTACCGCCTGTTCGAGAACGTCCGCCGGCGGAGTGCCGGATTCGACTTCAGCTTCGATATCGTGGTGCACTCCGCCACCAAGTACCTGGGGCCATTCCGATATCGTCAGCGGTGTCGCCGCCGTGGTTGCCGACCTGTATCAGGCGTTGCAGGCTGGCAGCGGAGAACAGACCGATTGAATCGGCTGGTGGGGTGAGGATAGCTGCCTGACAGTCAACCAGAATGACAACGTGAGGTTATAGCGATTACCGAGGCTTCCGCGAACGCCAATAGCGAGCAATAGTGGGCTTTACGCTGACCCCGTGAACCAGGATCGATAAGGCAACCACCACCAGGGTCAGATGTATCAATTCCAGTGCTATTCCCTCTGGCAGCCCGTGTTGGATGGCATACATCAGATAGTACAGCGAGCCAATACCACGGACGCCAAACCAGCCCACGAGGTGGCGCATACGCATGGGTGCCCTGCTTCCCAGCAGGCCAAGGTGCACGCTGATGGGGCGGGCGACAAAAAACAGAAACGCCGCGAAGCCAACGGCTCGCCAACTCCAGGAATCCCAGAAGAGCGAACCGCCGATCAGTAAAACCAGCACGATTTCCGCCAGCCGTTCGAGGTGCTCGTTGAATACCAAGGAGCTTTCGCTCACGTGCACGTGCACTATGGCTTGCGGTTCACCTTCCGGGGGTGTCTCGACAGGTACCGAGTAGTCTTGTTTGAGGCCGGCCAACTTCAATTCGGTGTGGCGCAAAGCCACCGCGGCACTGAACACGGCCAAAAAGCCCCAGGCATCCACTAACAAGCTGACTCCGTAGGCAAGCGCGATCAGCCCCAGGCCGAGAAAGCTTTCCAGAAAGGCAGTGCCCACAAAGGTAGTGCGTATCTTGTTTACCAGCCAACCGACACCAACGCCCGCCAAGATACCGATGCCGATACCTGCACCGCTTGCCCAGAACACATCCACTGCCAGCCACCGCCAACCGGCGTCGCCAAGATCATGCAGACCCAGCAGGCCCAAGCCGAGCATCACGAACGGGAAGGCGCTGCCGTCATTCATTCCGGCCTCGCAGGTCAATGCAAAACGTAGTTCGTCAGTATCATCGGCATGACGAACCTGGACCTCGGTCGCCAGTACAGGGTCGGTCGGCGCGACCACGGCACCTAGCAACACGGCAGCCCCAAGGGGCAAAGCGAGCCAGTAGTAGCCGAACAGCGCCACTAATCCGACGGTAAGCGCCATCGAAACAACCGCCAGTTGCAGGGGATTGCGCCATCGCTTGAAGGTCACCGGCGCTGGCATTTTTACGCCGGCGCAATACAACGAAATAAGTACGGCGATCTCGGTCAGTAGCTCCAATAAAGCCGACTCTTCCAGTGCATTGAAATGAAACAAGCCAAAGCCCATGGGCCCAAAAATGAATCCGATAAGCAGATACACAATGGCAGAGGTAGCGGGCACTCTTTTGAAATAGGAGAAGGTAAAGCCCACTACCAGTAGCAGCGTTCCAATCAATATGAACCAAGTAGCGGTTGTCATAGATTTCTCAGTAGGCGTGCGTTCATTCGCAAGATCACAGCCAACCGCACGCGATCCGAAAGGATCGGACCAGCGTAATCGCGCTCGTTCGTGAACTCACCTCAACCAGCTAGCCGCGAATCCCCCCTCGGATACCCAGCGCGTCAACGCCCCTGTGCACCCCGGCGCAACCAGTCATGCACGAAGGCGAGCTTACGGCGCGCGGCGTCCGACAGCACGAAGGGGTAGAGGTCCGACAACCCCATGGAGCGGTTGACATGATTGACCCCCACGGTGAGGGAGGCCGCGACATGGATCAGACGCTCGGCATCCGGTTCCGAATACGGGTCCCAACCCGGGCTCGGCAGTTCAGGCGAGGACAGGCCCGTCGCGACGAAGCTGTCGGTAATATCGGTCAGGTGCAGCAGGTGCGCGGCGGTCTCGGCCCAGTCCTCATGCGGATGCGCGGAGGCGTAGGTGGTCAGGAAGCGCTGCCTCCAATCGGGCGGAGGGCCGTCATGGTAGTGGCGCTGGAGCGCGGTGGGGTAATCCGCGCGTTCGTCGCCGAACATGACGCGGAAGGCGTCGAGGAAATCGTCGCGCAGGCTGAGCCGCCACCAGAGCATATGCGCGATCTCGTGGCGCATATGTCCGATCATGGTGCGGTAGGGCTCGTCCAGCGCTTGGCGGCGAGTTGCGCGCAGGACCGGGTCCGCCTCAGCCACGCTGATCGTCACCACGCCCTCGACATGCCCCATGAGCACGGGCGTCGGACCCTCGGCGAGCAGGTGGAAAACGGGGCGCGCACCCGGATCCTCCGGCCGGAACCAGTGCCAGCGGCCGAGATTGTCAAGCGCCCAGCGCTTGGCGGCCTCGGTTTGCGCCCAGTTGGGGATGGCGCCGGGTATGGCGGGGTCTGGGGCCAGCGCCGTCATGGCGCAGGATCGGCAGAAGGCGCCCTGTGCAGGAGCGATCCAGTTGCAACCGATGACCTCCCGGTTGACGCAGAAAGGCGGCATGGGCAGGAAGGCCCGCGCCTGCGGGTCGTAAGCAACGGGGGTACCGTCGGCAGCGAGGTTGTCGAACCAAAGCGAGCCGGAACCGACTGGGTTGGCAAAAACGCGCATACAGTAGGAACTCCGGAAGAACGACAGGGCACAAGGCCCGAAACGTCACGAATTCATACTTCTCTTCTCCCAGACGCGTGTCAATTCATTTGGAGCGCTGCCGGATATTCTCCCTGGCCGAAAGCCTGGGCGGGGTGGAGAGCCGGGTCGCTGACCTGGATCAGGCATGGCAGACCGACAGCAAGGTTGGCTGACACACAGCATAGGGGATGAGCAGGAACGAAGCCCCTGTAGATACTCCGTTTCGACTCAAGCGTTCATATGCTCATCGCTGAAGAGCAACGAGGAATCGAATGGGGTTTGGCTCTGCATGCAGGCCCACAGGCCGGTGAGGTACTTGCGCATCACCGCACATTGGGCCTGGATCTTTTTCTTGCCCCGCGCCACCAGGGCGTCGTAGAACGCCTTGGCCCGCGGATCATGCCGGACCGCACACATGGCCGGCATATACAGGGCCGCCCGCAAATAGGCATTGCCGGCTTTGCTGAGCCGCGCAGGCCGGTTCACGCTGGTACCGGACTGCGTGAGTCGTACGTCCAGGCCGGCATAGCGGCTGACCTGTGGCGCCTTCAGCTCCCGGGGCAGCACACACAGCTCGGCCAGTAACGCGATGGCCGTGGCGTCGCCGATGCCGGTGGCGGCGGTCATGTTGGCGTGGTGGACCGCCAGCGTTTCACACTCGGCGATCAAGGCCTGGGCGGCTTGCGTGAGGCGTTGGATGCGTCGCTCCAGCCACGCAATGCCCTCCTGCTCGTCGTCGATCAGCAGCGGTAGGGTCATGCCCTTGGCCTGCAGGGCGTGCAAGCGGTTCTTGGCCTGGGTACGCGCGGCCGTGAGGCGATTGATCTGGCGTCCCAGGTCGCGCAGCGCCAACTGCGTCTGGGTCGGCGGCACCCAGCGTCGGGGTTCCATGCGCTCGCCATACTCCGCGAGCAGCGCCGCATCCAGGCCGTCGGTCTTGCTGCCACGGAGCTTCAGTTCGGCAAAGTGACGGAAGCTGCGGGGGTTGATGACGGCCACGGGCAGGCCGGCCTCGACCAGGGCGACGGCGAGATCCAGGTAGTAGATGCCTGTGGCTTCCATGACCACGAGGGTCGGTTGGAGGGCATGGAGCCGTTTCACCGCCTTGGCATGGCCGTGGGGCGTTTGCTGGAAGGTCTCGA
>NZ_JBHRUG010000022.1:0-2042 GCF_042646605.1 Litchfieldella rifensis
GGCTCCCCCCGAACTGGCGTCCGGGGTTCCTAGCCTCCCAGCTATCCTACACAAGCAACATCAGCATCCAGTGTGAAGCTATAGTAAAGGTTCACGGGGTCTTTCCGTCTAGCCGCGGGTACACAGCATCTTCACTGCGATTTCAATTTCACTGAGTCTCGGGTGGAGACAGCGTGGCCATCATTACGCCATTCGTGCAGGTCGGAACTTACCCGACAAGGAATTTCGCTACCTTAGGACCGTTATAGTTACGGCCGCCGTTTACCGGGGCTTCGATCAAGAGCTTCGCCCGAGGGCTAACACCATCACTTAACCTTCCGGCACCGGGCAGGCGTCACACCCTATACGTCCGCTTACGCGTTGGCAGAGTGCTGTGTTTTTAATAAACAGTTGCAGCCACCTGGTATCTTCGACCGGTTCAAGCTCCAGCAGCAAGTGCCTTCACCCTACGCCGGCGTGCCTTCTCCCGAAGTTACGGCACCATTTTGCCTAGTTCCTTCACCCGAGTTCTCTCAAGCGCCTTAGGATTCTCACCCTGACCACCTGTGTCGGTTTGGGGTACGGTCCCACAGCATCTGAAGCTTAGAGGCTTTTCCTGGAAGCGTGGCATCGATGACTTCCGCCCCGTGGGGCGTTCGTCTCACCTCTCGGCCTTGGGATCCCGGATTTGCCTGAGATCCCAGCCTACTGGCTTTCACCAGGACAACCAACGCCTGGCCCACCTAGCCTTCTTCGTCCCCCCATCGCAATGCTGTGAGGTACGGGAATATTAACCCGTTTCCCATCGACTACGCCTTTCGGCCTCGCCTTAGGGGCCGACTCACTCTGCTCCGATTAGCGTCGAACAGAAACCCTTGGTCTTCCGGCGGGGGCGTTTTTCACGCCCCTTGTCGTTACTCATGTCAGCATTCGCACTCGTGATACCTCCAGCAGACTTCTCAATCCACCTTCGTCGGCGTACACGACGCTCCTCTACCGCGCGTCATTCGACGCACCCGTAGCTTCGGCACCTGGTTTGAGCCCCGTTACATCTTCCGCGCAGGCCGACTCGACTAGTGAGCTATTACGCTTTCTTTAAAGGATGGCTGCTTCTAAGCCAACCTCCTAGCTGTCTAAGCCTTCCCACATCGTTTCCCACTTAACCAGGATTTCGGGGCCTTAGCTGACGGTCTGGGTTGTTTCCCTTTTCACGGCGGACGTTAGCACCCGTCGTGTGTCTCCCACGCTCCACTCACCGGTATTCGGAGTTTGCCTCGGGTTGGTAAGTCGGGATGACCCCCTAGCCGAAACAGTGCTCTACCCCCGGTGGTGATACGTGAGGCGCTACCTAAATAGCTTTCGAGGAGAACCAGCTATCTCCGGGCTTGATTAGCCTTTCACTCCGATCCACAAGTCATCCAAATCTTTTTCAACAGATCCTGGTTCGGGCCTCCAGTTGATGTTACTCAACCTTCACCCTGCTCATGGATAGATCGCCCGGTTTCGGGTCTATTCCCAGCGACTGGTCGCCCAGTTAAGACTCGGTTTCCCTACGCCTCCCCTAGTCGGTTAAGCTCGCCACTGAAAATAACTCGCTGACCCATTATACAAAAGGTACGCGGTCACCCCACGAAGGGGCTCCCACTGCTTGTACGCATACGGTTTCAGGATCTATTTCACTCCCCTCGCCGGGGTTCTTTTCGCCTTTCCCTCACGGTACTGGTTCACTATCGGTCAGCCAGGAGTATTTAGCCTTGGAGGATGGTCCCCCCATGTTCAGTCAAGGTTTCACGTGCCCCGACCTACTCGATTTCACGACATCAGATTTTCGGCTACGGGACTATCACCCGCTATGGTCGACCTTCCCAGATCGTTCGCCTAATCAGTCTGCCGCTTAAGGGCTAGTCCCCGGTCGCTCGCCGCTACTGGGGGAATCTCGGTTGATTTCTTTTCCTCGGGGTACTGAGATGTTTCAGTTCTCCCGGTTCGCCTCGTATCCCTATGGATTCAGGATACGATACCGATCGGATGATCGGTGGGTTTCCCCATTCGGAAATGCCCGG
>NZ_JBHRUG010000023.1:0-85580 GCF_042646605.1 Litchfieldella rifensis
TGACGAGTCGCTTGCCTTGAAGGTCTTGGTGACTGCTCACCCCTTCACCGACAAGCGCCCACATGAATTACCTGATCGATTGTTAAAGAGCGGCTCCGGCCTCGACTAAAGAGGGGAGCGTCTCGCTTCGCTGCCGGGCCACCGGGTGGCTCACCAGCGCCCTGCGAGGAAGGCGTATTCTACTGACTCGGCGCGCGCTGTCAAGGCGTTTCGCGTGCCGCCAGCCCGTCAGTCGACGCCTGGCGCACGGCCCCGAGGGCCGCCGAGCGAGTGGGGCCGCATTCTCGCGAATGCCCGCGCCGCTGTCAAGCCACGATCGCCACAGCGATCCCGAAAACCTCAACAGAAACAAGCGCTTCCACCACCCTCCACCGCCCGCGACGTATGCCCGTCGTCGGCAGCGGATGCGTACTCTACGGCGTTCCGACGCCGCCTGCAAGGGGTTTTTTTCACCCTTTGCTCATCTTGCCATGACCACTGCAGGCCGGCCGGTGATTCCACTCGGTCGCAGCCGAGGCGCCTCGGCGGGCGTCGTCGGTAAGGCAATGGCCCTCGCTCAGTCGCTGGCCGGGGGACGTCTCATCTTGCGCATCACGGCCATGACCGGGCCGGAGGCGACATAAGCGCCAAACAGCAACAGCAACATCACCGAGGGTTCGACCGAAATCACCACGAACCCCAGCACGATGGCCAGCAGCACCACGAAAGGCACCGGCCCCTTGAGGTCGATGTCCTTGAAGCTGTAATAGCGAATATTGCTGACCATCAACACCCCCGCCGCCGCCACTACCAGCAGCATCAGCAACTTGAATCCGAAGGCCTCGGCATCGAAACTGTGGAACGTCCACACACTGGCTGCCACGAATGCCGCGGCCGAGGGACTGGGCAACCCGATGAACCACTTCTTGTCGACGCTGCCCAGTTGCACGTTGAAACGCGCCAGACGCAGGGCGGCACAGGCCACGTACAGGAAGGCCACCACCCAGCCGGTCTTGCCGATGTCCTGAAGGATCCAGGTAAAGGCGACCAACCCCGGCGCCACGCCAAAAGAGAGCATGTCGGAAAGGCTGTCATACTCCGCACCGAAGGCGCTCTGGGTATTGGTCATGCGCGCAACTCGCCCATCCAGGCCATCGAGGACCATGGCGATGAAGATCGCGACGGAAGCGGCCGTGAAGTCGCCATTGATCCCGGCCACCACGGCGAAGAACCCGGAGAACAACGCCGAGGTAGTGAACAAATTGGGCAGCAGGTAGATCCCCCGCCGCCGCACCTTCCTGCCATCCTCCACCGCCTCTTCGACGACTTCCGTTTCACGCACGAAGGCGGAGGCAACGTCCTCATCGGCGTGTTCGGCCTTTTCGTGCTCGACGTCTTCGTGATTAGGCTTGCTGGGCTCTTGGCTCATGAGTCTCGTTCCGTTGCCATACAGGAGCGCGCGAAGCGCGCCCACCATTCTACACTCTGGCTCCATTAACGATAGCGAATGCCAGGCCTCCACAATGCAAGAAGGGCGCGGAAATCCGCACCCTTCTCGCATTCAGGCCGCGACAGGCTCAGTTCTTGGACTTGTCGACCAGCTGATTGGCGGCGATCCAAGGCATCATGGCGCGCAGCTTGGCACCGACTTGCTCGATCTCGTGCTCGGCGTTCAGGCGACGGCGTGCCGTCATCGACGGATAGTTGGTGTTGCCTTCGTTGATGAACATCTTGGCGTATTCGCCTGTCTGGATGCGCTTCAGGGCATTGCGCATCGCCTCACGAGACTGTTCGTTGATGACTTCCGGGCCGGTGACGTACTCGCCATACTCCGCGTTGTTGGAGATGGAGTAGTTCATGTTGGCAATGCCGCCCTCGTACATCAGGTCGACGATCAGCTTGAGCTCGTGCAGACACTCGAAGTAGGCCATCTCCGGCGCGTAGCCCGCTTCGGTGAGCGTCTCGAAGCCGGCCTTGACCAGCTCCACGGCGCCGCCGCACAGCACGGTCTGCTCGCCGAACAGGTCGGTCTCGGTCTCGTCCTTGAAGGTGGTCTCGATGATGCCGCTGCGGCCACCGCCGATCGCGGCGGCATAGGACAGTGCCAGTTCCTTGGCGGAACCGGTGGCATCCTGGTGGATGGCGATCAGGTCGGGAATGCCACCCCCCTTGACGAACTCGGAACGCACGGTATGCCCCGGGGCCTTGGGCGCGATCATGATCACGTCCAGGTCGGGGCGCGGCTCGATCTGGTTGTAGTGGATGTTGAAGCCGTGAGCGAAGGCCAGGGTCGCGTCTTCTTTCAGGTTCGGCTCGACTTCCTGTTCGTAGATGGCCTTCTGGTTCTCGTCCGGGGCCAGGATCATGACCACATCGGCGGTCTTGCAGGCTTCCGGCACGGAGGCCACCTTGAGGCCGGCACCTTCGGCCTTGGCCGCAGAGGACGAGCCCTGGCGCAGCGCGACGGTCACGTCGACACCGGATTCCTTGAGGTTGTTGGCGTGAGCATGGCCCTGGGAACCGTAACCGACGATGGTGACTTTCTTGCCCTGAATGAGGGACAGGTCACAGTCCTTATCGTAATAGACGCGCATGGTGCACTCCTGAGTGTCGAATGATGAGAAGCATGGTGTCAGCGTTGATGGCAACCCACGCCGTCTTGCGCGGCGCTTGATGTTCATGGTGCCGATGCGGACAAGATACGTCAGGCAGCGCGTTGCGTAAAACGCTATATTTGCAACACTACGAACCAAAAGATGAAATACTGCCGTCATGGATATGCGCCCGCTGAAACACTTCCTGAGCCTAGCCGAGACATTGCATTTCGGCCGCGCCAGCGATGTCTGCCATGTCAGTCCTTCGACGCTGAGTCGCTCGATTCGCCAACTCGAGGCCACCCTCGGCGTCCCGCTGTTCGAGCGCGACAACCGCCACGTCGCCTTGACTCGGCAGGGGCGAGCCTTCCAGGAATATGCGCGGGAGGCACTCGAGCAGTGGGAGCTGATCCGCCATGCGCTGATGGAGGAGACCCAGGAACTGGCTGGCGAAATCAGCATCTACTGCTCGGTTACCGCCAGCTACAGTTTCCTCTACGAGCTTCTCAGCGATTTCCGCTTGCGCCACCCGCGCATCGAACTCAAGTTGCATACCGGCGACCCGGCTGACTCCATGGCCCGCGTGCTGGCTGGAGAAGAGGACATGGCGATCACCCCACGTCCCCGGACCTTACCGGATGCCCTGGCCTTCAAGCCGATGACCATCTCCCCCTTGGTGTTCATTGCCCCGAGTGATGGCGCCGCCTGGATTCCCGCCACCCCCGAGGTACCGACAGCCGAGCAATGGACGCGAGTGCCGATGATCCTCTCCGAGTCGGGCCTGGCACGCGAGCACAGCGATACCTGGTTCAAGGCGCTCGGCATCACTCCTCACATCTATGCACAGGTCGCCGGCAACGAGGCCATCGTCAGCATGGTCGGGTTGGGCTTCGGGGTCGGGGTGGTGCCCAGGATCGTGCTCGACAACAGCCCGCTGGTCGAGCGTATCCGCATCCTGCCGGTCAAGCCGGAGCTGCCGCACTACGAGGTTGGGTTGTGCGTAGCCCGGCGGCGCCTGAAAAGTCCGCTGATCCGGGCACTGTGGTCGGAAGTTTCCGAACGGCAGGCATGAAAAAGCCGCTCCGAAGAGCGGCTTGCCATCGACCGACGGGTACTACAGGCTCAGCACCTTGTCGCCGCGGGCGATCCCCGACACCCCGGTGCGCGCCACCTCGAGGATGCCGACCGGTGCCATGGCCTGCAGGAAGGCATCCAGCTTGCCGGCATCGCCGGTGATCTGGACCGTATACAGGCTCGGCGTCACGTCGACGATCTGCGCGCGGAAGACATCCGCGGTGCGCTTGACCTCGTCACGAGCCGCCCCCAGCGCCTTGACCTTGACCAGCATCAGCTCGCGCTCGATGTGATTGCCTTCGGTCAGGTCGACCAGCTTGACCACATCGATCAGCTTGTTGAGGTGCTTGGTGATCTGCTCGATGACCCGGTCGTCGCCGACTGTCGTCACCGTCAGCCGCGACAGTGTCGGGTCGTCGGTAGGCGCGACGTTGAGCGTTTCGATGTTGTAGTTGCGCTGGGCGAACAGCCCCACCACACGGGACAGAGCGCCGGGTTCGTTTTCCATCAGGATCGAGATGATATGGCGCATCAGGTCCGCTCCGTCTTCGAAAGCAGCATGTCACGCATGGAGCCCAGGGGCACCTGCATCGGATAAACGTGCTCGCGCGGGTCGACATAGATGTCGAGAAACACCAGCTCGTTGTTGTCGGCGAAAGCCCGCTCGAGAGCGGGTTCGAGATCCTCGTGACGTTCTACCTTGAGAGCGGTGAAACCATAGGACTCGATCAGTTTCTGGAAGTCCGGCAGCGATTCCATGTAGGAGTGGGCGTGGCGGGACTTGTAGTTCAGGTCCTGCCACTGGCGCACCATACCCAGAGAGCCATTGTTGAGGTTGACGATCTTCACCCCGACCCCGTACTGCTTACAGGTCGACAGCTCCTGCATCATCATCTGGAAGCTGCCCTCACCGGTGATGCAGACCACCTCGTCGTCCGGATAGCTCATCTTGATGCCCATCGCCGCCGGGAAGCCGAAGCCCATGGTGCCGAGCCCTCCCGAGGTGATGAAGCGATGCGGCTTGTCGAACTTGTAATACTGGGCCGCGAACATCTGGTGTTGGCCCACGTCGGTGGTCACGAAAGCCTCTCCACGCGTGATCTTGCATACCGCTTCGATCACTTCCTGCGGCTTGAGGGGCTCTCCCGGAGCGGAGGGCTCATAGAGCTTGCCGTGGCGCTCCTCGCGCCAGCCGTCGATCTTCTGCCACCACTCGGCGAGCGCCTCGGGATGTGCGATCTCCTTGCCCTGCACCAGGCTGATCATCTCGTTGATCACGCTCTGCGCTGGTCCGACGATGGGCACATCGGCGCGCACCGTCTTCGACACCGAACTGGGGTCGATATCGACGTGGATGATCTTCGCCGTGGGGCAGAACTTGGAGGTGTTGTTGGTCACCCGGTCGTCGAAGCGCGCCCCGATGGCGATCACCAGATCGGCATGGTGCATGGCCATGTTCGACTCGTAGGAGCCGTGCATGCCCAACCAGCCCAGCGATTGACGATCGCTTTGCGGGTAAGCGCCGATCCCCATCAGAGTGGTGGTGATCGGATAGCCCAGACGCTGCACGAGATCGGTCAAGCCTTCGCTGGCATTGCCGGTGACGACGCCGCCCCCGGTATAGAAGACTGGCCGTTTGGCCTTGAGCATCAGCTCCACGGCCTTCTTGATCTGCCCGGTATGCCCGCGAGTGACCGGATTATAGGAGCGCAGCTTGACCTTCTTCGGGTAGACGTACTCGTAACGCTCGGTGGGCGCGGTCATGTCCTTGGGAATGTCCACCACCACCGGGCCGGGACGTCCGGTCGAGGCCAGGTAGTAAGCCTTCTTGAGGACTTCGGGAATTTCTGACGGATGCCGGATCGAGAAGCTGTGCTTCACGATCGGACGGGTCACGCCGATGATGTCGGTTTCCTGGAAGGCATCGTCACCGATCAGGTGACTCATTACCTGACCGCACAGCACCACCATGGGAATCGAGTCCATATAGGCGGTGGCGATGCCGGTCACGGCGTTGGTCGCGCCGGGACCTGAGGTGACCAGCACGGTACCCGGCTTGCCCGAGGCCCGGGCGTAGCCATCGGCCGCGTGGGTCGCAGCCTGTTCGTGTCGCACCAGAATGTGCTTGACCTTGTCTTGACGGAACAGGGCGTCATAGATATGCAACGCCGCCCCGCCGGGATAGCCATAGATATATTCGACGCCCTCGTCCTGGAGGAAGCGGGCGATCATATCGGCGCCGGAAAGCAGTTCCACAGTGTATCTCCCCTGGAGGTCTCGAGTGCCATGCCGTGCGCGGATGGCGTCACGACGTTCGAGTGCGGCGGTATGCCGCTGCCGGCCGTTGCCGGCACCTGATGCCAAACCCTGGCGTCCTTGGGCCCGGTTGGGGCCTGCACTCTCATCACGGCGGTTCGCCGCGTCGGGGGCGTTGGCCAGGTCAGGCGGTTAACCCGAACCTGGAAAGTCCTTCGGCGGGTAGAGGCCTTGCGACCTACCCGTCACGCGGTGATAGGGGATTGCCCGTTTTGTTCCGCGCCCGCAATCAGGAACCGTCAAGATTCCAATAGCGCCGCGTGGCTGTCAACCGCGAAACCGTGTCGAGTAGCGCAAACGCCATCAATCGGCAAGAAAAACTGGTGCTCGAGATGCTAAAAAGCCCGCCTCCAGAGAAGAGGCGGGCCGAAGGGTCGTGGACTCGACCGGATGATGGGTTTACTTGTCGAAGACCAGGTGACCGTCCTCGGTGGTGACCTTGATGGTATCGCCGGGTGAGAACTTCCCGGCCAGCAGGTCCTGAGCCAACGGGTTCTCCAGGCGACTCTGGATCGCACGCTTGAGCGGTCGTGCGCCATAGACCGGATCGAAGCCAACCACTGCGAGCTGCGCCAGGGCGTCGTCGCTGACTGCAAGCTTGAGATCGTGCTCGGCGAGTCGCTCGCGCAGGCGGTCGAGCTGGATGCCGGCGATGGCCTGGATCTGCTCCTGTCCCAAGGCATGGAACACCACCACCTCGTCGATACGGTTGATCAGCTCGGGGCGGAAGTGATCGGACACCACTGCCATCACCATTTCCTTCATTTCGGCATAGCTCTTGTCGACGTCGCCGTTGTCGCTCCCCGCGCCCATACGTTGGATGATGTCCGAGCCCATATTGGAGGTCATCACGATCACGGTGTTACGGAAGTCCACGGTGCGGCCCTGCCCGTCGGTCAAGCGACCATCCTCCAGCACCTGCAGCAGGATATTGAACACGTCATGATGGGCCTTCTCGACCTCGTCGAGCAGCAGTACCGAATAGGGTTTGCGACGCACCGCCTCGGTCAGGTAGCCGCCCTCCTCGTAGCCGACATAGCCGGGAGGCGCCCCGATCAGCCGCGCCACGGAATGCTTCTCCATGAACTCGGACATGTCGATGCGCACCATGGCCTCCTCGGTATCGAACAGGAAATTGGCCAGCGACTTGCACAACTCGGTCTTGCCCACCCCGGTGGGACCGAGGAACAGGAAGGAGCCATTGGGCCGGTTGGGGTCGGCAAGCCCGGCGCGCGAGCGACGCACGGCATTGGCGACCGCGGTAACCGCCTCGTCCTGGCCGATGACCCGCTGATGCAACGCCTCTTCCATGCGCAGCAGCTTGTCGCGCTCACCCTCGAGCATCTTGGCGACCGGAATACCGGTCCAGCGCGACACCACCTCGGCCACTTCTTCCTCGGTGACGTTGGAACGCAACAGCTTATGTTCGGCGGCCTGGGTGGCCTCGCCCTCTTCCGCCTCCTTGATCTTGCGTTCCAGCGCGGGGATCACCCCGTACTGCAGCTCGGACATGCGACCCAAGTCGCTCTGCCGCTTGGCGGCATCGAGCTCGACGCGCGCCTTGTCGAGCTCGGCCTTGTACTGGGCCGCGCCCTCGATGCTGGCCTTTTCGGCCTTCCACACCTCTTCCAGGTCAGCATACTCGCGGCTCAGCTCGTCGATCTGTGCTTCCAGCGTCTCGAGGCGTTTCTTCGATGCCTCGTCGGTCTCCTTCTTGAGCTGCTCGCGCTCCATCTTGAGCTGGATCAGGCGTCGATCGAGGCGGTCCATCTCCTCCGGCTTGGAATCGAGTTCCATGCGAATTCGTGACGAGGCCTCATCGATCAGGTCGATGGCCTTGTCGGGCAACTGACGGTCGGTGATGTAACGCGCCGACAGCTTGGCCGCCGCGATGATCGCCGAATCGGTGATATTCAGCCGGTGATGGACCTCGTAACGCTCCTTGAGGCCACGCAGGATGGCAATGGTGTCCTCTTCGGAGGGCTCGTCGATCAACACCTTCTGGAAGCGGCGCTCGAGCGCGGCGTCCTTCTCGATATGCTTGCGGTATTCATCGAGTGTGGTGGCCCCCACGCAGTGCAGCTCACCGCGCGCCAGCGCCGGCTTGAGCATGTTGCCGGCATCCATGGAGCCCTCGGCCTTGCCGGCGCCGACCATGGTGTGCAGCTCGTCGATGAACAGGATCACCTGCCCCTCTTCCTGCGCCAGTTCCTTGAGCACCGCCTTGAGGCGCTCCTCGAACTCGCCGCGGAACTTGGCGCCGGCCAGCAACGCGCCCATGTCCAGCGACAGCACCCGCTTGTCCTTGAGCCCCTCGGGCACCTCACCATCGATGATCCGGTTGGCCAGCCCCTCGACGATGGCGGTCTTGCCCACACCGGGCTCGCCGATCAGCACCGGGTTGTTCTTGGTGCGCCGCTGCAGCACCTGAATGGTACGGCGGATCTCATCGTCACGACCGATCACCGGATCAAGCTTGCCCTCGGCGGCACGGGCGGTAAGGTCCAGGGTGTACTTGTCCAACGCCTCGCGATTGTTCTCGGCATTGGGATCGTCGACAGTCTGGCCGCCACGCAGGCTGTCGATGGCCGACTCGACCGCCTTGCGGGTCAGTCCAGCCTGGCTCAGCACCTTGCTGACAGCATGATTCATACCGAGTGCCGCCAGCAGTATCAGCTCGCTGGCAATGAACTGATCACCGCGGGTCTGCGCCTCGCGGTCGGCCAGGTTGAACAGCCGCACCAGATCCCGCGAGGGCTGCACCTCGCCATCGAACTGGCCGACCTGCGGCAGGTTGTCCACGTACTGAGCCAGGCCATTGCGCAGCCCGCCTGCATCGCCCCCGGCCTTTTGAACCAAGCCCTTCAAGCCACTGTCGCGGTCATCCAGCAACGCCATCAGCAGATGGCCGGGGTCAAGCTGGTTATGCCCGCGACCCACGGCCAGTGACTGGGCATCGGCCACCGCGTTCTGCAGCTTGCCGGTGAATTTGTCGAATCGCATCGAATGTCCTCCAGTGGGGTAACGGCGCGTTCGGACGCCCCGTTTGGCCCTGTCATTGCGTATTGACAGTATCAATGGAGGTATGGTGGTCAGCTTTCAAGTCAGCCGCAGAGGAAAGTCACGAGGGGTTGATGTGGATCAAGGCACTACGAGCTTCTAGCAGCGGGCGGCGAGCCGCGAGCATCTTGAACCGCAGCCCGCAGCCCGCAGCCCGCAGCCCGCAGCCCGCAGCCCGCAGCCCGCAGCCCGCAGCCCGCAGCCTGTTAAGCTAGCGTAACCAGATCACGCTGGCCATCCTGCCGGTCTTGCCGTCGTCGCGGCGATGGGAGTAGAAGCGCGACTCACAGGCGGTACAGAAATGGCCGCCGCTGATATGCGAGACCCCGAGGCGCTCGAGGCGCAGCCGCGCCAACCGGTAGAGATCAGCCATATAGTGACCCAGGCGATAGGGGCTGGGGTCGAAGGCGGTGTCGGCCTCCGCCTGGATGGCGACGAAGGCGTCGCGCACCTCCGGACCGACCTCGAACTGGGCATTGGAAATCGCTGGGCCCAGCCAGGCCAATAGCTGGTCGGGGTCGACACCGAGCGCTGCCACGCTGGCCTCCAGCACTCCACCGGCCAGGCTGCGCCAGCCGGCATGCGCCAGGCCCACCCGGGTCCCACGCCGGTCGCAGAAGAACACCGGCAGGCAATCGGCAGTCTGGATCACGCAGGCGTAGCGCTTGTTGAAGGCCACTGCCGCATCGGCCTCGGGCACCTCCGGCGAGTAGGCTTGCTGGACCTTGGCACCGTGCACCTGGTCGAGCCATAACAGCGGCCGATCGTCGTCGAGCTGGGCACGCAGCAGTTCTCGACAGAGTGCCACTCGCTCGACATCGTCACCCACATGGCTGGCGGTATTGAAGGCCGCGAAGTCGCCTTGACTGGGGCCGGTTTCACGCGTCGTCATGAAGGCCCCCACGGTGGTGGGTGCCGGCCAGTCGGGCAGGATCAGCGTCGGTTGCTGGGAGAGTTCGGCATCCGTCATCGCATGGTCTCGTGGTCGTCGCGCAGGTAGTCCAATAGCAACAGGAGGTCATCAGGCAACTCGGCACGAAACTCGACCGGCTCGCCGCTTCGCGGATGCAGGAAGGCCAATTTACGTGCGTGAAGGGCCTGCCGGGGGAAGGTGCGCAGCAGCTCCTTGAGCCCCTCGGCGGCTCCGGCCGGCAGCTTCAGGCGCCCACCATAGACACTGTCGCCGACCAGAGGAAAACGCTTGTAGGCCAGATGCACCCGGATCTGATGCGTGCGACCGGTTTCGAGCCGACAGCGGACGTGCGTATGCCCCCGGAAGCGTTCGACCACCCGATAATGGGTCACTGCCGGCTTGCCCGATGCCGTCACTGCCTGGCGCTTGCGGTCCTTGGGATGTCGTCCGATCGGGGCATCCACGGTCCCCCCGGCGGTCATCACGCCGGTCACTACGGCGTCATACTCGCGCGACACCGTACGCGCCTGCAACTGCTCGACCAGGGCGGCTTGCGCCGCCAACGTCTTGGCGACCACCATCAGGCCGGTGGTGTCCTTGTCGAGGCGATGCACAATCCCCGCACGCGGGACGCTGGCAAGCTGAGGGCAATGGTGCAGCAGCGCGTTCAACAGTGTGCCGTCCGGGTTGCCGGCCGCGGGATGCACCACCAGGCCGGCAGGCTTGTCGACCACCAGCACCTCGTCGTCCTCGAAGAGGATATCCAGCGCGATCGCCTGCGGTTCGAAGCGCGTGTCATCCTCGAGTTCGGCGTGCAGTTCGAGGCGTTCGCCGCCATAGACCTTGTCCTTGGGACGAGCCTGGCTGCCATCCAGCGTCAGCGCTCCCTGCTTGATCCAGGCCTTCAACCGCTCGCGGGAAAAATCGGCGAAGATCTCGGCCGCCGCCTGGTCCAGGCGCTGGCCTGCCATGGCGTCGGGAACGCGTTCGTCGCGGTGAAGGGTTTCGGTCATAAGAGGAAGCGCGCCTGTGCGTTGAGTTGTGTCTGGGCCGGCTCTCCGCAAGCAGGACCGTATTTCATGGGGCCTGCCTGTACTTTATAGTGGAGAGCTTTATAGTGAGCCGAATGTGGGCGATTCTACCATGGCTGCCCGAGTTGGTTGATACGAGGATCATGATGCGCGTTTTCACTAGCGGCACCCGGCTAGGTGCCTTTGTTCTCGCTGCGGCCTTGTTGGCAGGCTGCGCCAGCAATGGCGAGAGCGACGTTCCCCAGCTCGCGGAAAACGAGCTCTACCAGGAAGCCCGCTCAGCACTGGACAGGGGGAGCTACAGCACTGCCGTCGACCGGCTCGAGGCGCTCGACACCCGTTTCCCCTTCGGTGAACACGCCGAACAGGTTCAGCTCGAGCTGATTTATGCTTATTATCAGGTGGACAATTGGGAAGCGGCACGCGCCGCCGCCAGCCGCTTCATTCGCCTGAACCCGGACCACCCCCAAGTCGACTACGCCTACTACATGCGCGGTCTGGCCGCTTACCAGGCCGGGCGCTTCAGTCTCGAGCGGCTCAAGCTGATCGACATTTCCAAGCGCGACCTGGGCGCCACTCGCGACGCTTATGCCGATTTCCGCGAGTTGCTCGAGCGTTTCCCCGATAGTGAATATGCCCCCGATGCTCGCCAGCGCATCGTCTACCTGCGCAACGTCATGGCCGAGCACGAGCTCCATGTGGCGGACTTCTACCTGCGTAAGGGCGCCTATCTCGCCGCCGTGAAACGTGGCCGCTGGGTGATCGAGAATTATCCGGAAGCTCCCGCGACCCGCGATGCCCTGGCGGTGATGGTGGAAGGTTACCTGGGCCTGGAAATGCGTGATCGGGCACGTGAGGTGTTGGCGACCCTGATCGAGAACGATCCCGACAACGAGCGCCTGCGCGGCCGAACCTTCCGCCCGCTGCATGTCAACGCCCGCCCCTTGTCGCTGGGTAGCTGACCGAGCTACGAGCTACGAGCTACGAGCTACGAGCTACGAGCTACGAGGCCCGCGCGTAGCGCCTATTCCCCCGGCTGCCAGCCGTTGACGATCGGGTAGCGCCGGTCGCGACCGAACCCGCGCGGCGTGACCCGCACCCCCACCGGCGCCTGGCGACGCTTGTACTCGCTGCGGTCGACCAGCTTGACCACCAGGTAGACGTCATCGCGCTCGAACCCTGCGTCGATGATCGCTTCGGCGCTCATGTCGCCCTCGATATAGCGTGACAGAATGGCGTCCAGGGTATCGTAATCGGGCAGCGAATCGCTGTCCTGCTGGTTCGCCGCCAGCTCGGCGGAAGGCGGACGTTCGATCACACGCTCGGGAATCGCCGGTCCCTGGGCGTTGCGCCACTTGGCCAGGCGATAGACCCACGTCTTGTAGACATCCTTCAAGGCATTGTAGCCACCCACCATATCGCCATAGAGCGTGGCGTACCCCACCGCCATCTCACTCTTGTTGCCCGTGGTCAGCACCATCAAGCCTTTCTTGTTGGAAATCGCCATCAGCAACACGCCACGCACCCGCGACTGCAGGTTTTCTTCAGTGGTATCGCGGGGAGTGCCGGCGAAGCTCTCCGCCAATGTCTCGTCACAGGCTTCGACGATCGACGCAATCGGCAACACCTCATAATGCACGCCAAGCATTCCCGCTTGTGCGGCGGCGTCTTCCTTGGAGATCTCCGCGGTATAGTGATAGGGCATCATCACCGCATGCACGCGCTGCGGCCCCAGTGCATCCACGGCAATGGCCAGCGACAGTGCCGAGTCGATCCCCCCGGATAACCCCAGCACTACCCCCTCGAAGCCGCTCTTGTTGACGTAGTCGCGCAGGCCGGTGACCAAGGCGCAGTAAAGGCTTTCCTCCGGTTCGACTTGAGGCTCGACCTCGCCGTCCTGAGGCTGCCAACCGCCCTTCGTCTTGACGAACTGCACCGGCATCAAGCCGACCTGCCAGTATGGTGCCTGCACCTTGAGGTGTCCTTGGGCATCGACCACGACCGAGCCCCCGTCGAAGACCAGATCGTCCTGGCCGCCGATCTGGTTGACATAGACCAATGGCCGCTTCACCTGCGTGGCCCGTTCGCTCAGCAGTTGCAGACGCTCGGCCGGCTTGTCCTGGTGATAGGGAGAGGCGTTGAGGGTGATCAGGATATCGGCCCCCGCCTCACGGGCGGCGCGTATCGGCGCTTCCTTCCACAGGTCCTCGCAGATCAGGATACCCAGTCGCACCCCTTTATGCTTGAATACCAGCGGCTTCCGTCCCGGGCTGAAGTAGCGCTGCTCATCGAATACCTGGTAGTTGGGCAATTCCTGCTTGGCATATTCCTCATGCCACTCGCCGTTGTGGAGCAGCCCCGCCAGGTTGTAGAGCTTACCTTCGCGGCGCCCCGGATAGCCAACGATCACCAGCACATCGCGAGCGATCTTTTCGGCCATCTTCGCGCGGGCCTCGCGCAAGCGCTTCTCCATCGAGGGACGCAGCAATAGATCCTCCGGCGGATAGCCGGTCAGGAACAGTTCGGGCAGCACCACGATATCGGCGCCGTGCTCGAGGCGCGCTTCGCGTACCGTCTCGATGGCCAGGTCGGCATTGCCGGGAATATCGCCGACCAAGGGATCGAGTTGGGCCATCACCAGTGTCAGGTCTTGCATGGGCGTGAAAATCTCTCGAAACTCTCGGATAACTCTATTGTCCCGCATGGTCGCCTCGCAGGCAAAAGCGAACGACCTCTTCAGGGAGTTACATAAGGATGAATCTTTTGATCATTCGTCTGATCATCTTCGCCCTACTGCTCTTCGCCGGTCTCAAGCTTTACCGCATGTATCGCGAATGGAAGCTGGAGCGCGAGGAACTGCTGGATAGCGATACCACCCGCAATGAAGGGGGACATATGGTGCGCTGTACCTATTGCCACGTTCACCTGCCGGAGAACGACGCGCTGCGCGAGCGTGGCGAATGGTTCTGCTGCGGCGCCCACCGTGACAAGTTCCTGGAAGAGCAGAAGCCACCCCAAGGTTGAAACGCTACCACGACAACGCCTCCGTTGGCCGGTATGGCTCAGGGTCGATGATCGGTTCCCGTTTCAGTAGCTGATCAACCAGCAAGCGGGTCGAGGCCGGAGCCAATACCAGGCCGTTGCGGTAGTGGCCCGCGTTGACATGCAGGTTGTCGAAGCCCGGTAGGGCACCGATGAAGGGCACCCCCTTCGGCGATCCCGGGCGTAACCCTGCCCAGTGATGCTCGACCTCACAGTCGGCCAGCCGGGGCACGATCCTGACCGCGCTGTGCCAGAGAGAATCGCGCGCGTCGTCGGTGGTCGTCTTGTCGAAGCCTACATCTTCCAGCGTCGAACCGGCCAGCACACGGCCATCGCCACGCGGTATCACGTAGCGACCATCCATCAGCACGACCCGTTGCACCAACCCTTGCGGCGCCTTGAACAGAATCATCTGCCCCTTGATCGGCCGCACCGGCAGGTTGATCCCCACCCCGGCCAGCAGTTGCGCCGCCCAGGCACCGCCACATACGATCACCTGACTTCTTTCGCATGATACCGACCCTGTTGCGGTTTCCACCCCGGTGATGCGGCTCCCTTGCCGTTGCAGGCCAGTCACCTCCATGCCCTCTTTCAAGGTCACTCGCCGCATCGCCACCAAGCGCGTGCGCAGCGCCTTGATCAGCCGCGGATTGCGGATACTGCCAAGTGTCGGCATCCATAGCGCCCCATCGCAGCCAGGCGCGGCATTGGCCTCCTTGGCATAGAGAAAGTCAGGCCCCACCCGCTCCAGCGGCTTGCCCACCTCACGCGCCCAGGCCAGTGCCTGAGGTTCGTCATCGACGCGCAGATACAGCAGGCCCTTCTGGCGATACTCGGGGTCGATCCCGGTCTCTTCCAGCAAGCGCAGCGCCAGTTCCGGATAGAACCCTTCCGACCAGCGCGACAGGTTCGAGACAGGTGCACTGTAGCGCCATGGGTATAGTGGCGAGACGATGCCGCCCCCGGCCCAGGAGGCCTCGCGACCACACTCGCCACGCTCCAGCAGCGTGACCGCGTGACCGGCATCGGCCAGTTGCAGGGCCGTCATCATGCCGATGACCCCGCCCCCCACGATCAGGAAATCACTCACAATGGGCAATCACTCACACGAAGTTGCGATTTGGCTTACACCAGATTCGACTATGCTAACGCCACCAGCACGTCTGCCAGGGAGGGCAGCATGCCATACCACCTCCAGCATAACAGGCCAGGCTGCGCCTGTGGCCGGTCGACTCGCCTCTCCGCCCGTCGGTCTTGCGGTTTCACGCTAATCGAATTGCTGGTGGTGGTCGCCGTGGCATTCATCATGGCTAGCTGGGCCATTCCCGGCCTTCAGGCCTTCACCGCTCGCCACCAGGTGACAACGGAGGTGCTACGCCTCAGGACCGCGCTGGCCCAAGCCAGGAATACTGCCGTGGCCAGAAGGACCACGATCACCGTCTGCCCCAGCCAAGACCGGGAAACCTGTCTGGCCGACTGGTCGGCGCCATTGCTGATCATCGAAGGCCGCGCCGCGGGAGGAACTCGCAAGGCGAACGAGCCCATCCTCAAAGTCCTGGACGCCGGTGAAGTAGAGTCCGTCAACTTCCGCAATGACTATCGCGTCATTCGCTTCCCTGCAAGTGGGTGGCCACGAGGGTATAACGGCACGTTTACCATCTGTGGGAAGCACGGGCGGGCGGCACAGGTGGTGATGAGCAATTTGGGACGGGTGCGCCAGGAAGGGGCGACTGGCTGCCAGACCCCATGAGCCACCAGGCATCGCTGCTAAGCGATCGCTTCCTGCTCGGCACGACTGACACCGGCCAGAGGCGCCTACCCCGGGAAAATCGGCATGCCGTTCGGTCAATCGAACGTCCCGACCACCTCGGTCCGGTTGGCAACCCTGAACGTTATCCGCCGCCGATCCTCCGGTTCGTCGGCGCCGAGAGGCTCGAACTCCAGCATCACGTCCAGGAACAGCGACGAAGCGTCTGGTACCGCATCGAACGCTGTCAAACCGCTGACCAGGGGCTGCGGCTCCCCCGTAAATCCTTCACCGCCGCAATTCATGTCAAGGCGCAATATATTGTCGGAAAAGGAGTAACGCAGAGCGCTCAACTGCTGGCCACCCGAGCAATACACATCATCCTCGCGACCATCGAAAACCAGGTCCAAGTGCTCTATCGCCTGGTCGGGATCGGCAGGCTCGCGGATGACCGCCCGCGCCCCTCGAATGTCCTGCGACAGGACACTGACCAGAAACCGGGTCGCTTCCTGTCGCTGGGCCAAGGACTCGATGCGGTCGTAGGAGCGCTTGCTGGCAATGAAAAGCTGAGTGGCACCCAAGGTGATGATCAAACCAATCACCAACGCCACCATCAGTTCGACGAGGGTAAACCCCCGCTGCGCGCCCGGCGCTTGTTGGAGTTCCTGCTCAGCACTCATGGTCATGGCGCTCCAGGCAGGCGTGCGACATAGGTCAGCGTCGAGATATCGCCCTCGGCACTGAAGCGTTCGTCGTCCCATGTCACGGTGATCGTATATTCACA
The DNA here is from genome assembly GCF_042646605.1 of Litchfieldella rifensis. NCBI lineage: Bacteria > Pseudomonadati > Pseudomonadota > Gammaproteobacteria > Oceanospirillales > Halomonadaceae > Litchfieldella > Litchfieldella rifensis. Next base: position 16,541 of record NZ_JBHRUG010000023.1, read on the forward strand.
GCTGGCCTGCGCTACGATCGAGCTGGCCCCCACGCTAGGCAAGGCATCGTCCCAATGGTCCAACCATTGTGCTTGCACACTACTGTCACTGGGACAGGTTCCGCTGCCGATGCCCAATGCGGCCCACAGCCGCTCGTTGGCATCCGAGGCGATCACGGTGGCCAGCGAGCGCTGGTAGGAGACATGCGCGCCCTGCATCGCCTTGAGCTGCATCGCCGCCACCCCGAGCAGGCCGAACGACAGCACCAGCAAGGCGATCAGGGCTTCGACCAGCGTAAAGCCCCTTGTCGCGTATTGGGCCCGGTGACTAAGCATCGAAGGGCTTCCCTATGCGTCCCGACGGGCCCACCAGGATCTCCTTGCCCCCGATACTGACGTCACAGGTATCGGGAGCGCAGGCAGCCCTTCTGCCGAGCGAGTTGAAAGTCACCTCTATCGCCCCGGTGGAGATGTCGTCATCGCGCGCCGTTCTTACCCGCAATTCGGGGCCGTCCACGACGCTAACCGTCAGTTGCCAGGCACCACCCTCCCCCTGCGCCAGCACCGCCTGAACGGCTTCCCGACGCTTCACCGCCTCGCTCCGGGCATAATGCAGTCCCGCCAGGATCTCGTTGTAATCGCTGGCCAGGCGGTTGCTGACGATCAGACGCTGAAGCCCGGGCATCGCCACGGTGGCCAGAATGAACGCTACCGCCAGCGTGACCAGCAGTTCGATCAGGGTGAAGCCCGTGACTCGCCTTGCGCTACCAGCAGCCATCAGGAGTCCTTGCGCCTCGGCTGTCCAGCGTCAGGCTGCCGCAACTGTCATCGGCCTGGGCGCCATTGGGGGACGCCGACAGCGTGTAGGTAGAAGCCGTGAGTGTGGAGGCGGTAATGGTGTAATGGCCATCGGCGGACTCGAGGCCACCGTCATCGAGTCCTGCGATACAGCCCTGGTAGGAACTGCTCGCCGTATAGCAGCGCTCCAATCGGCCGGCGGTCTGCATCAGCATGGACTGGCCATCGGACCGACGGGCCTGCTCGACATAGCCGGTATAGAGGGGATAGGCAATGGCGGCGAGGATGCCGATCACGGCTACCGTGATCAGCAGCTCGATCAGCGTAAAGCCTGAGTGATATCTCAGCAGTTTTGGTCGCGCCACGATGGAAACTCTCCCACCAACGAGGATTACGTTTGGTTTCAGTATGTCTCAGGAGTGCCATCCACAACAGGTCCAGGATCAAAAAAACCGGGCCTGAAGCCCGGTTTCATGATCGCAGCCCTCATACAGCATGGCGTATGAGCGGTTAGTACCTATTCACTAGCAATCACTCGCTCACGCAGCTCGCGCGGCATGGAGAAGGTGATGGTTTCCTCGCGTCCCTGGCGCTCTTCCGGCGCACTGGCCCCCAGCGACTGCAGACGCTCGATCACCCCCTTGACCAGCACCTCGGGAGCACTGGCGCCAGCAGTAATACCAATCGTCCCGACGTCTTTCAGCCATGCCGGGTCGATCTGGCCGGCATCATCGACCAGGTACGCCGGGGTGCCGACCCGTTCGGAGAGTTCGCGCAGGCGATTGGAGTTGGAGCTGTTGGGGCTGCCGACCACCAGTACCAGGTCGCTTTCCAGGGCCAGACCGCGGACGGCATCCTGGCGGTTCTGGGTGGCATAGCAGATATCGTCCTTGCGCGGCCCCTGGATCTCGGGAAATCTGGCCCGCAGGGCATCGATCACCCGGGCGGTATCGTCCATCGACAGCGTGGTCTGAGTCACGAAGGCCAAACGACCGGGGTCCTTGACGTCGAGCGAGGCCACGTCGGCTTCGTCTTCCACCAGGTAGATGGCACCGCCATGCGAGGTGTCGTAGCGCCCCATGGTGCCCTCCACTTCCGGGTGGCCCTGATGGCCGATCAGGATGCACTCCTCACCACGCCTGGCGTAACGCAGCACTTCCAGATGCACCTTGGTGACCAGCGGACAGGTGGCATCGAATACCCGCAAACCGCGCCGCTCGGCTTCCTGTTGCACGGCCCGGGACACCCCATGCGCGGAGAAGATCACGATCTTGTCATCGGGCACTTCATGCAACTCCTCGACGAAGATCGCGCCGCGGTTGCGCAAGGTGTCGACCACGAAGCGGTTGTGCACGACCTCGTGACGCACATAGATCGGGGGGCCGAAAACGTCGAGGGCACGGTTGACGATCTCGATGGCGCGATCGACGCCGGCACAGAAGCCACGGGGATTGGCCAGCTTGATCTGCATAGTTGCCTCGCTTGCCTGCAACAGGCTCAGTGCGTGGTCGCTGGGCGAACGCTGATGACATCCACTTCGAAGGTCAGGGTACGCCCTGCAAGCGGATGATTGAAGTCGACTTCCACCTGCTGGTCATCGACCCGGGCGATCACCCCGGGCAGCTCGCCGCCGGCAGGATCGGAGAAGGACATCACGGTACCCACTTCCGGCTCGAGGTCCTCGAAATCGTCGCGCTTGAGCAGTTGCACGTTCTGCGGATTGTGCTGACCGAAGGCGTGCTCCGGGACGATCTCGTAGCTGCCGTTGTCGCCATCGGTCAGCCCCTTGATCGGTGCCTCGAATCCCGGCGGCAGATTGCCGTCGCCAACTTGGAAGGTTGCCGGGGCCTTGTCGCGAGTGGAATCGACCACGGTGCCATCTTCGAGCTTGAGGGTGAAGTGCAGGGTCACCTCCATGCCTTCACCGATACGGTAATCACTCATGCTGTCTCTCGCTGCAGATAGGGTCAGGACTTCTTGTGACGCCGGACATCGCGTAATGATTCCCAGATCAGCCCGAAAGCGCCCAGGGTAATCGCGACATCGGCCAGGTTGAAGGCCGGGAAATAGTAGGCCCCCCAGTGGAACGACAGAAAGTCGACCACATAGCCAAGCACCAGCCGGTCGTAAAGGTTACCCAGAGCACCGCCGATGATCAGCGCCAGCGCCACGGCCAGCAATACCTCGTGGCGCTTCAGTCGGCTCATCCAGACCGCCATGCCAACACTGGCACCGACGGCGATCGCAGCGAAGAACCAACGCTGCCAGCCGTCGTGACCGGCCAGAAAGCTGAAGGCCGCCCCGGTGTTGTGCAGCAACGTCAGGTTGAACACCGGCAGCACTTCCACTGGCTGCCCATAAGTCAGCCAGGCGCTGGCCATGGCCTTGGTCACCAGGTCGAGCGCGATCACCAGCGCCGCCAGCCATAGCCAGCGCAGCGGTTTGTGCATGGCCCGTTCGAGCCCTTCTTGCCGACGTTCAGGCATAGTGACGTTCTTCACCCGCTCCCTCCGGCAGATTGGAGATGCAGCGCCCGCACAGATCCGGGTGGTCGTCGTGGGTTCCAACATCCTCACGATGGTGCCAGCAGCGCTCGCACTTGGTGTGTGCGGAAGCGGCCACGGCCACCCGCAGACCGTCGAGCTCGGTGGCTTCCCCCGCCGCACCCTCGGCCAGCGACGCCAGTTGTACGTCACTGGTCAACAGCACAAAGCGCAGCTCGTCGCCGAGCCGGGCAAGTGTGTCGTGCAAGGCGTCGTCGACGTAGAGGGTCACTTCGGCGGCCAGGCCGCTCTTGATCAACTTGGCGTTACGGGCATCTTCCAGGCATTTGTTGACCGCTTGCTTGACCTCCAGCACCTGCTCCCAGAAGTCGCGATCGAAGGCAGCACCGTCAGCCAGCGTGCCAAGCCCCGGGTAGTAGGTCTCGAACAGCACGCTCTCGCGGCGCTTGCCGGGAATATGCTCGTAGACCTCCTCGGCGGTGAACGACAGGATCGGCGCCACCCAGCGCGCCAGCGCCTCGACCACATGGTACAGCGCGGTCTGGCAGCTCCGGCGTGCCAGCGAGTCGCTCTGGGTGGTGTACTGCCGGTCCTTGATCACGTCGAGATAGAAGCCCCCCAACTCACGCGCACAGAAGGTGTGCACCTGCTGGTAGACGTCGAGGAAACGGTAGTCGGCATAGGCGGTTTCGATGCGCGCCTGCAGCTGGGCGGCCCGGTCGACCACCCATTGGTCCAGTGCCAGCATCTCATCGAACGCCACCGCGTCACGGTTCGGCTCGAAACCATTGAGGTTGGCGAGCAGAAAGCGCGCCGTATTGCGGATACGCCGATAGACGTCGGCAGTGCGCTTGAGGATCTCGTCGGACACCGCCATCTCGCCCGAATAGTCGGTGGAGGCCACCCACAGCCGCAGGATATCGGCACCCAGCTTGTCCATGACCTCCTGGGGCGCCACGACATTGCCCACCGACTTGGACATCTTGCGGCCCTGAGCGTCGACGGTGAAGCCATGGGTCAACAACCCCTTGTAGGGCGGATGGCCATCGATGGCACAGCCGGTCAGCAGCGACGAGTGGAACCAGCCGCGATGCTGGTCGGACCCTTCCAGATACAGGTCGGCGCGCGGACCCTCGGCGTGGCCGAGGCCGTGGGAGCCACGCAGCACATGCCAATGCGTGGTGCCGGAATCGAACCACACGTCGAGGGTGTCGGTGACCTTGTCGTATTCCAAGGCCTCGCTGCCCAGCAGTTCGCTGGCCTCCAGGCGGAACCAGGCGTCGATGCCCCCGGCCTCGACACGCTTGGCGGCCTCCTCCATCAGCTCGACGGTGCGTGGATGCAGCTCGCCGCTCTGCTTGTGCAGGAAGAAGGGGATCGGCACCCCCCAGTTGCGCTGGCGCGAGATGCACCAGTCCGGGCGATTGGCGATCATCGAGTGCAGGCGCGCCTTGCCCCAGGACGGTACGAACTGGGTCTGCTCGATGCCTTCCAGGGCGCGTTCCCGCAGCGTCCTGCCGTCCTTGCCCTGGATATCCATGCCCACGAACCACTGGGCGGTGGCGCGATAGATCACCGGCGTCTTGTGGCGCCAGCAATGCATGTAGCTGTGCATGATCTTCTGGTGTGCCAGCAGTGCGCCGACTTCCTCGAGCTTGGCGACGATGGCGGGGTTGGCCTTCCAGATCATCTGGCCGCCGAAGAACGGTAGGTCGTCGACATAGACGCCATCGCCCTGCACCGGGTTCTCGATCTCATCGAACTCCATGCCATAGGCACGACAGGTGACGAAGTCGTCCACGCCGTACGCCGGCGCCGAGTGGACGATACCGCTGCTGCCCTCGTCGACCTCCACATAATCGGCCAGGTAGACGGGCGAAACCCGATCATAGAAGGGGTGACGGAACTCGATCAACTCAAGCCGCTGCCCCTGGGCGGTGGCGATGATCCCGCCCTCGAGACCGAAACGCGCCAGGCAGGACTCCACCAGCTCCTCGGCCAGCACCAGCAGCCGGTCGCCGGTATCGACCAGGGCATAGGTGAAATCGGGATGGACGTTCAGCGCCTGGTTGGCGGGAACGGTCCAGGGCGTGGTGGTCCAGATCACCGCCGCCGCCGGTTTGGGCAGCTCGGTCAGGCCGAAGGCCGCTGCCAGCCTGGTTTCGTCGGCACAGGGGAAGGCCACGTCGATGGCATCCGACTGCTTGTCGGCATATTCGACCTCGGCCTCGGCCAGCGCCGAGCCGCAGTCGAAACACCAGTTGACCGGCTTCAGGCCCTTGAAGACATAGCCGCCCTTGACCATCTCGGCGAGCGCGCGGATCTCGCCGGCCTCATTGGCATAGTCCATGGTGCGATAGGGGTTGTCCCAGTCGCCGACCACGCCCAGGCGCACGAAGTCCTGCATCTGGCCCTGGATCTGCTCACTGGCATATTCGCGACACAGCGCCCGCGCCTTGTCGGCCGGCAGGTGCTTGCCGTGGGTGGTCTCGACCTTGTGCTCGATGGGCAGGCCATGGCAATCCCAGCCCGGCACGTAAGGGGCATCGAACCCGGCCAGGGCCTTGGACTTGACGATGATGTCCTTGAGGATCTTGTTGACGGCGTGCCCGATATGGATACTGCCATTGGCGTAGGGAGGGCCATCGTGGAGCACGAAGCTCCGGCGACCTCGCCCCTCCTCGCGCAGGCGCTGGTAGAGGTCCATGGCCTGCCAACGCGCCACCCGCTCGGGCTCACGCTTGGGCAGGTTGCCACGCATGGGAAAGTCGGTTTCGGGCAGGTTCAGGGTATGCTTGTAATCGCTCATGAGTGTCCGTCATCGTCGCACCCGGCGGCCGGGTGGCCTACCGAGGAATCAGAAGTCGCAGCCTCGCGCGCCAGCGGCGCCGATGCCAGAGGAAATGCCGCATCGTCATCGACTGTCACGCCCGACTGGGCCTGGGCCCGGATGCCATGGTGGTCGAAGTAGCGCCGAGCGCGGGCCAGATCGGCCCGAATCTGGCGCTTCAAGGCCTCGAAGTCAGCGAAGCTGATCTCGCCGCGCAATCTCGCACACGGGAATACCGTCAGGCGCTGGCCGTAGAGGTCCTCGTCGAAATCGAACAGATGGACCTCGAGTACCGGGCGCGCGCTTCCCACCGTGGGGCGCCAGCCGATGTTCGCGACCCCGCTGAAACGGCGGCCATCGGCCAACTCGGCGATCACCGCGTAGACACCGCGCAGCGTCAGCGGCAACGACAGCAACGGCAGGTTGGCGGTCGGCACGCCGATGGTACGCCCCAGTTTCTGATCGGCGACCACCCGTCCGGTCAATCGGTAGGGGCGCCCCAGCATGCGCCTGGCCTGGGCGAAGTTACCACTCGCCAACAGGGTGCGCACCCGCGAGCTGGAAACACGCTCGTCATCGAGCACGAAGGTCCGCGTATGCTCGACGTCGAACCCGCGTCCGGATCCCGCCTCCTTGCCCACCCGTGCCAGCAGGGCGAAATCGCCGTCACGCTCGCAACCGAAGCGGAAATCGTCCCCCACCACCAAGTGACGCACCCCGAGACCGTCGATCAAGACCCGATCAATGAACTCGCGTGCCGTGAGACTGCGCAGGGCGTCGTTGAACGGCAGGCACAACACCCGATCGGCACCGTAGGCGGCCAGCAGCTCGACCTTGTCGCGCAACCGCGTCAGCCGTGGCGGCGCCTGGTCACCGGCGAAGTATTCGCGAGGCTGCGGCTCGAAGACCACCACCATCACCGGCAGCCCCAGTGCCGCCGCGCGCTCGCGGCATTGCTCGAGGATCGCCTGATGACCGCGGTGCACCCCATCGAAATTGCCGATGGTGGCCACGCAGCCGCGATGCTCCTCGCGCAGATTGTGCAGACCTCGAATCACTCGCATGGGAATCGCCACAGGCCCCGTAGAGGTTTGAACATGTAAAGTGCTGGATTATACCGGACAGCCGGCCCCTTGACAGCCGGCCCGGCTTGGTCTTTGGCCTACACCGCCCAAAGGGAGGCTACGGCACCACAGGATAGCCTCGGGCATCGAGCGCCAAGGCCTCGAAACCGAACCCGTAGGGACCGAGGGCCCCGACCTCCAAGTGCCAGCGATTGTCGCGGCCGAAACGCACGGCCTGCATCATGCCGGCCAGGTCCAGTCGCCAGGCCTGCCCCTCGCGAATAAAGAAATACGGCGGGCAGCGGCGCTCGGCCAGGGGGGCGAGCAGCACCACGCGCCGGCCGTCGGCGGCGGTCAGCTCACGGGCGATCGGACAGGCCGCCAGGCTCTGCGCCATGTTGTCCATTTGCGCCGGGGTCATCACCCAGTCGGCCAGCATGCGTCGCGTCTCGCGGCCGTAGATCGTCAGCTCGGGGTTGTCGTTGCGCTGCTGCATCGCACGGCGATAGGCCGCCAGCACATCGCGCGGCGAAGCACCGTCGCCGGCCGCCACCTGCGCCGCGCCGGGGGACGCAGCCCCCTCCCCCAGGCGCGCCGGCATCCGCGCCCCGGCACCCCCACTGCCCGCGAGGGCCGGCAGCACCTCGCCCTCGGCTGTCTCGGCCTGCGCCACGATCAGCTCCGTACTGGCCAGAATGCCGTCGGCCACCCGGCCCACGGCGAAGAATTCAGTCATCTGCCGCGCCTCGAGGTAGGCGACGAAGGCATCGACGAAGACCGCCTCCAGCCCATATCCCACCTCGAGGCGCACCTCGTTGGCCGCCACGTCCAGCACCAGCAGCAGGCCCCGGCCGGCATTCCCCCCCGCGCCCAGCTCGTGGCGCCGGAAATAGTCGACGGCGAAGCGGTCCAGGTCGCCGAGCTCACGGCCGATCACCACCCGGTAGTCGATGCCGTGATCGGCCCGCAGCAGCGCATGGCGATCACCCAGGCGCTCTCGCTCGGCGTCCGCCAGCAGCCCGACCCGGTCCTCCACCAGTTCGGGCGCCCGTGGCCACCAGGGCGAGCTCAACAGCACCAGCGCCGACAGCCCCAGGATCCCCCACCAGGGGAAGCGCCACCCACGCCCAGCCAGCAGCAGCGCCAGGATCAACAGCCCGGCCCCGACCCCGACCACCAGCTCGATGGCCACAGCTAGAACTCCACCGCGAAGGGTTCGGTAGCGGCGGGGCTCGCCTCGAAGTAGTCTCGCGACCGCAGTCCCATCGATTCGGCGACCCAGCGGCCCACAAAACCGCGGAGGCCGGCTTGGTACTCCCGCACCGCCTCGTTGTAGCGCATGCGTGCCACATTGAGGCGATTCTCGCTGCCTTCGAGCTGCGCCTGGAAACGCAGGAACTGGTCGCCGGAGCGCAGTTCGGGATGCTCGCCGGCATGCCGCATCAGCCGGCCAAGATCCTGCGACAGGGCCGAATTCAGCTCGGCAACCCTGGAGGTCTCGATCTCGCGGGACCTCTCCAGCGCCTCGCTCAACGCCTCGGCGCGCTCACGGACCAGGCGCACCAGGGTCTCGCTCTCGTGTGTCATGTATTCCTGAAGGCTGCGCACCAGATTGGGCACCAGGTCGGCACGCCGCTGCAGGTTGCTCTCGACATCGGCCCAGGCCGCGTCGACCGTCTCTTCACTCGCCACCAGACGATTGTGGGTCAACCAGGGCACGCTGATCAGCCCCATCCCCAGCAGCACGATGATCAGCAGCCGCACGACCCCACCATCGATGCTGCGCTTCCCGCTCCCTGCGTCCATGCCTGACTCTCCCGGTCTTTGTGATGTGTCATCCCCTCATAGTAGCGCCGGCCGACAGCTCCTGCAGAAGCGGCTCTACCCCTTCATCCGGAAATGCCGGACCCGCACGCCGAACGCCGCCAGCCAGGCGAAGTATAGCGCCGCACCACCGATGACCAGCCCGCTCAGGTGATACACGCGGGGCCATAACCCCCAAGTCAGCCACTCTTGCCAGGCCGGCGCCAACCACACGAGCCCGCCCCCCAATACCAGGCAGCCACCACCCAACTGCCAGGCAAAGCGGCCCCATCCGGGCTGGAAGGTCAACACACCATCCTTCCTCAACAGCCACCCCAGCAACCCCGCATTGAGGAACGCCGAAAGGGCGGTGGCCAGCGCCAGACCGGCATGCGCCAGCGGCCAGATCAGCAACAGATTCAACACCATGTTGGCGACCATGGCGATGATGCCGATCTTGACCGGCGTCTTGGTGTCCTGACGAGCGAAGAAACCCGGCGCCAGCACCTTGATCAGCATGAACGCCACCAGTCCCAGGGCATAGGCACGCAGACTCATGGCCGCCATGGCGATATCGCGATCGGTCATGGCGCCATAGTGGAACAGGCTGATCAGCAACGGCTCGGCCAGTACCACCAGCGCCACAGCCGCCGGTAGCCCCAGCAGCAGCACCGCGCGCAGCGCCCAGTCGAGCATCCTGGCGAAATGCTCCGCTGACTGCTCGGCGTGTCGTTTGGACAACGCCGGCAGGATCACCGTGCCGATGGCGATGCCGAATACCCCCAGCGGTAGCTCCACCAGACGATCGGAATAGTACAGCCAGGACACACTGCCCGGCGTCAGTAGCGACGCCAGCACGGTGTCCAGTAGCAGGTTGATCTGTGACACCGAGACCCCGAACAGTGCCGGTGTCATCAATAGCAGGATGCGCCTGACCCCGGGATGCGCGAAGCCCGGCCAGGGCCGTGGCAACAGCCCCAGCCGTGCCAGGAAGGGCACCTGGAAGGCCAGTTGGGCTGCGCCGGCGATCAGCACCCCCCAAGCCAACGCCATGGCGGGCTCCGTCATCAGCGGTGTCAGCAGCAAGGCCGCCCCGATCAGCGAGACGTTCAGCAGCACCGGCGTGAAGGCCGGCACCGCAAAGCGGCTCCAGGTATTGAGTACGCTGCCCGAGAAGGCCGTCAGCGAAATCAGCAGCAGGTAGGGGAACGTCAGCCGCAGCATGTCGGCGGTCATGGCCAGCTTGTCGGGATCGCGACCGAAGCCGGGGGCGAACAGCCATACCAGCCAGGGCGCCGCCAGCATGGCAATGGCCGTGATCAGCGCCAGGACCACCGCGAGGCTACCGGCCACCGCATCCAGCAACTCACGCACCTCGGCCTTCGAACGCCGGGTGGCGTATTCCGAAAGCACCGGAATGAAGGCCTGGTTGAACGCACCCTCGGCGAACAGCCGGCGCATGAAATTGGGAATCTTGAAGGCGACGAAGAAAGCATCGGCACCACTGCCGGCGCCGAACAGCGCGGCGATTACCACATCGCGCGCCAATCCCATGACCCGTGACAGCATGGTCATCACGCTGACGATCATTCCTGAACGCAGCAGACCGGCGCGCGCCGGGGGTTGTGCCGCCGCGGCCGCCTCGGGAGTATCGCTCACTTGTGGGGTGTGTTGATCGTCGTCGGCCACGCTAATCGTCGAATCCTGTTGCCATGGAGTCCATTGCCCGGCGTTGGACCGGCCACAAAAAAACCGGCCGAAGCCGGTTTCCTTGCGGGACGTTGCGGAATCGAAGCGCGTAGGCGTTGAGTTCCGAGACGTCCCTGAAGCGTCCGGCTTACGCAGCCAACGCCTTAATTCGCTTGTTCAGACGGCTCTTCAGGCGCGCCGCTTTCTTCTTCGACAGCACATCCTTGTCGGCGATGCGATCGATGACCGGCTGGGCGACCTTGAATTCGGCCATGGCCTGGGCGTGGTCACCGCCGTTGATGGCCTTGATGACACGCTTGATATAGGTACGCACCATGCTGCGCTGGCTCGCCTTGAGGACGCGGCGGTTTTCCGCCTGACGGGCGCGCTTGCGGGCTTGCTTGCTGTTAGCCACTACTGTCTCCTTGGAGAAATTCTAACCGTCTATTCGGTAAGTGTTTGACCTGATTGGAACAATCCTGCAGTTCCAACCGGTTCGCCCTGTTCTGGTTGAACGCAACCACCGGGCCATGTCTGAGAGGATGGCGCATTCTATCACGCCGCTGTCCCCCTTGCTACCGCATGATCAGGGCTTCTCCACCCTTCCGTTGCCGCTGCCGAATCTGATGCGCAACGCCATGACGCGGCTCACAGCACCACCAGGTTGTCGCGATGGATCAACTCCGGCGCTTCCATGTAACCCAGGATCGACTCGATCTGATGGCTGGGCTTGCCGAGGATCTTGGCTGCTTCCTCGGCACCGTAGTTGACCAGCCCCTTGGCGACCCGCTCGCCCTGCTCATCGACACAGACCACCATGTCGCCACGCACGAAGCCGCCCGAAAGCGCCTTGACGCCCACCGGCAGCAAGCTGGAGCCACGACCGCGCAATACCTTCACCGCACCGGCATCCAGCGTCAGGCTGCCGCGCACCTGCAGTTGGCCCGCCAGCCAACGCTTGCGTGCGGCGATCGGCGCCTGTTCCGGGCGCAACAAGGTGCCCAGCCGTTCGCCGCCGACCAGGCGGGTGAGCACCTCGGGCTGACGGCCGCTGGCGATCGCCGTCACGGCCCCAGAGCGGGCCGCCAGTCGAGCGGCCAGTACCTTGGTGGTCATGCCTCCCCGCCCCAGGGCACCACCACCGCCAGCCATGGCGGCAAGGGCCGGATCGCCGGCCCGCCCTTCGCGAATCAGGCTGGCCTCGGGGTTGTGCCGCGGGTCGGCATCGAACAGTCCTTCCTGATCGGTGAGAATGACCAGTGCATCGGCTTCGAGCAGGTTGGCGACCAGCGCGCCCAGGGTATCGTTGTCGCCGAAGCGGATCTCGTCGGTGACCACGGTATCGTTCTCGTTGATCACCGGCACCACGCGCAACCCCACCAGGGTGCGCAGCGCCGAGCGCGCATTCAGATAGCGCTTGCGGTTGGACAGGTCGTCGTGGGTCAGCAGAATCTGGGCAGTGAGCAGCCCATGGCGAGCGAAGTGCCCCTCGTAGCATTCGGTCAGGCTGTTCTGCCCTACCGCGGCGGCGGCCTGCAGCTCATGCACCGCCGACGGCCTCGCCTGCCAGCCGAGCCGCACGATTCCCGCGGCCACAGCACCGGAAGACACCAGCACCACCTCGATGCCACGCCGATGCAATGCCGCGACCTGATCCACCCATCTGCCGATGCCGGCATCGTCGAGGCCACGTCCGTCATTGGTCAGCAGCGCACTGCCAATCTTCACCACGATTCGCCGCGCGCCGGCCAGAGCTTCGCGCCCCGGTGCCTGTTCGTTGTCTGTCATCGCCATCTTCTCAACGTCACTACAGGGAACGCCTCGACATCGCCCCCATCGCGGCTGAAGCCGCTCCTACGAAAGCGGTGAGTCCTTCACACTCAAGGCACGTATTCGACCTCGACATCATAATCATCGTCGTCGAAATCGTCGTCATCCTCGTCGTCGCGCTTGCGCTTGCGACCCAGACGCGCCTCGGTTCGTGCCACCGCTTCGGCCTCCATGCGGCGGCGCATCTCGCGCTCGCGCTCGGCGGCCTGTTCGTCCTCGTTCTCGAGGCGTCGCTGTTCGGTCAGCCAGCGATACGCGGCCTGTACCAAGGGCTCGGTCCCCTCACCGGCAATCGCCGAGATGCAGAACACCGGTCCTTCCCAGCCCAGGCGCTCGACGATTTCCTTGGCGTGCGCTTCGCGCTCGTCTGCGGGCAGCAGATCGAGCTTGTTGAGCACCAGCCAGCGCGGGCGCTCGGAGAGCGCCTGCGAGAACTGCTCCAGTTCGTGCACGATCGCCTCAGCGGCTTCCACGGGATCGGACTCGTCGAACGGCGCCACGTCCACTACGTGCAGCAACAGCCGCGTACGCGTCAAATGCTTGAGAAAACGCAGGCCCAACCCGGCACCATCGGAGGCGCCTTCGATCAGGCCCGGCACATCGGCCATCACGAAGTGTTCATGGTGACCGAGCTTCACCACCCCCAGGTTGGGGACAAGCGTCGTGAAAGGGTAATTGGCGACCTTGGGTTTGGCGGCGGAAACGGCGCGGATCAGCGTCGACTTGCCGGCATTAGGCATGCCCAACAGGCCGACATCGGCCATCACCTTCATTTCCAGGCGCAGGTTGCGCCGCTCCCCTTCGGTGCCCGGCGTGGTGCGCCGTGGCGCACGGTTGGTCGACGACTTGAAGTGGACATTGCCCAGCCCGCGGCGACCACCCTGCGCCACCAGCACCACCTGACCGACTTCGGTGACGTCGGCGATCACCTCGAGGGTGTCCTCGTCGATCACCGTGGTGCCCACCGGCACCTTGACATGCAGATCCTCGCCGGCCTTGCCGCTCATCTGCCGCCCCATGCCCGGCTGGCCGTTCTGGGCCTTGTAGAAGCGCTGGTACTTGAAGTCGATCAGGGTGTTCAACGCGTCGTCACCGATCAGGTAGACACTGCCGCCGTGACCGCCATCGCCACCATCGGGGCCACCCTTGGGCACATATTTCTCGCGCCGGAAACTCAGGCAGCCATTACCGCCATTGCCGGCCTCCAGGATGATCGAGGCTTCGTCGACGAACTGCATCTGTCATTCTCCTGACGGCCAATACCGTCATGATACGAAAAGGCCCCGCACGGGCGGGGCCTTTTCAGTGCAACGCTCGTGATCTCTCAGGCGGAGACGACGCTCACGAACTTGCGGTTTTTCGGACCCTTGGTCTCGAACTTGATCACGCCCTCGTTCAAGGCGAACAGGGTGTGATCCTTGCCGATGCCAACGCCGGTGCCGGCATGGAACTTGGTGCCGCGCTGACGGACGATGATGTTACCCGGGGTGACCACTTGGCCGCCGTACAGCTTGACGCCAAGGCGTTTGGATTCGGAATCGCGGCCGTTGCGCGTGGAACCGGCTGCCTTCTTGTGAGCCATTGCAAATACCTCGCTCTTTCAGGGGCGTGTCCGCTTAGGCGGAGATCCCGGTGATCTTGACTTCGGTGAACCACTGGCGGTGGCCCTGACGCTTCATGTGGTGCTTGCGGCGACGGAACTTGATGATGGTCACCTTGTCACCACGGCCGTGGGACACGACCTCGGCCGCGACCTTGGCGCCGTCGACCAGCGGCGCACCGACCTTGACGTCGTCGCCGTCGGCAACCAGCAGGACCTGGTCGAACTCCAGAGCTTCACCGGTGGCCACTTCCAGCTTCTCGAGCTTCAGGGTCTGGCCTTCCTGAACGCGGTACTGCTTGCCACCGCTCTTGATAACTGCATACATGATAGACGTTCTCCAAACACTCATCGGGTTGCGCTCTTCATCGGCCTGCGGCGAGTGGCGCCCCTTTCGGCAGCCATCTGACAGGGAGCATGATGAGTCGGGTCGCGGATTATAACCGCGCGCCCAGAACGACACAAGTGGGCTCAGACATCCTCCTTGCTTGACGCCCCTCGGGGGCCCCCATAGCATAGCTCCCAGCCCAAGGCCGGCACGGCTATCGCTGCCCCCGGCCCCACCTTATACAAGCAGCTTGCCCATGCAGCCTACAGCATCGCCCATCCATGCAGTGGTGGCAGAGGATTTTGCCTCCGTCGATCGTACCATCCTCGCCCAGTTGGCCTCCCGGGTCCCGCTCGTCGAAACCATTGCCCACTACATCATTGAGAGTGGCGGCAAACGCCTGCGCCCGCTGCTGGTGTTGCTGGCCGCGCGTTCGCTAGGCTACGCAGGCGACAAGCACGTTACCCTCGCGACCCTGATCGAGTTCATGCACACCTCCACGCTACTGCATGATGATGTGGTCGACGAATCGCACATGCGCCGCGGCAAGTCCACCGCCAATGATGCCTGGGGCAATGCCCCTTCGGTCCTGGTCGGCGACTTCCTCTATTCGCGCTCGTTCCAGATGATGGTCGAGGTCGGCTCGATGCGGGTCATGGAAGTGCTGTCGGCCGCCACCTGCACCATCGCCGAAGGGGAAGTGCTGCAACTCACCAATGTCGGCAACCCCGATGTCGATGAGGCGGCCTACTTCGAGACCATCCAGGGCAAGACGGCAATGCTGTTCGAAGCCGCCTCGCATAGCGGTGCGATCCTTGCCAGCGCCACCCCGGAACAAGAACGGGCGCTGCAGTACTACGGGCGTTATCTGGGGCTGGCCTTCCAACTCATCGACGACCTGCTCGACTACCAGGGCGACGCCCAGGCCATGGGCAAGAATGTCGGCGACGACCTCGCCGAGGGCAAGCCCACCCTGCCCCTGATCCAGGCCATGAGTGCCGGCACCCCCGCCCAGACCAAGCTGATTCGCCAGGCGATCCGCCAAGGCGGTCTCGAGCATCTCGATGACGTGCTGGCCATCGTCCTCGACACCGGCGCGCTGGACTATACCCGCGCCCGTGCCGAGGAAATGGCCGCCAGGGCACTCGAGCAACTCGATGCCCTGCCCTTCGGCTGCTACCGCGACAGCATGGCCGACCTTGCGCGCCTGGCCGTCGACCGCCAGAACTGAGCCGGATCGGATATTGCATCGGCGGCTCGAGTGCGTATAATTAGCCACCGTTGAGGCGCCAGCCCAACATGTCGGAGCGTAGCTCAGCTTGGTAGAGCGCTGCCTTCGGGAGGCAGAGGTCGTAGGTTCGAATCCTGTCGCTCCGACCACAGAATTCAGGAAAAAACCGCCACTTACGGATCATGCCGGGTGGCGGTTTTTCGTTGCCGGCTACCGCGCCACCAGCTTGCGCAAGTCCTTCAGCGAACGGGTATTGACCACATCGTCGGCCGTGACCCAGCCGCGGCGGGCTTGGTCGATGCCATAGCGCATGAAGTCCAGGTGATGGGGCGTATGCGCATCCGTGCTGATGGCCAGCTTCACGCCCGCCTCGCAGGCCATCTTGCAGTAGACGTCGTCGAGGTCGAGCCGCTGCGGTTGCGCATTGACTTCCATGATGCATCCGTTCTCCCTGGCGTGGTCGATGAGCCGCTCCATGTCGATGGAATAGCCCTCTCGCGAGCCAAGCAGCCGGCCGGAGGGGTGGGCCAGGATGTTGAAGTAGGGGTTATCCATGGCCCGCATGACACGTGCCGTCTGCTTGTCGCGGGACAGCCGGAAGTGGCTATGTATGGAGCAGACCCGCAGGTCGAGTCGCTTGAGGATGGCGTCGGAGAGATCGAGACTGCCGTCCTCCAGGATGTCGACCTCGATCGACTTCAGCAGCGTGATGCCATCCAGTTCATCGTTAAGGGCCTCGATCTCGTCGACCTGCCTGGCCAGACGATCCTCATCCAGGCCGTTGGCCACACGCAATGCCTTCGAGTGGTCCGTGATGGCGAGATAGGACCAGCCGTGCTCCTTCGCCGCCGTGGCCATCTCGCGCAGGGTAGCGGCGCCGTCTGACGCCTTGGTGTGGTTATGCAGATTGCCCTTGATGTCATCCAACTCGATGAGTTCCGGCAATTTGCCGTCTCGCGCCGCCTCGATTTCTCCGCGCTCCTCGCGCAGTTCGGGCTCGATGTAGGGCAGGCCGACCTGCGAATAGACGTCGGCCTCGGTCTTGCCGGCGATCTGCGTATCGCCCTGGAAGACGCCATATTCGTTGATCTTGAACCCCCGCTCCAACCCCATCTTGCGCACCCGGATGTTGTGTCCTTTCGAACCGGTGAAATAGTGCAGAGCGGCGCCGAAACTGCTTGACGCCACCACGCGCAAGTCGACCTGCATGCCGCTCTTCAGGACCACGGTGGCACGCGTCCCCCCGTGGGAAATGACATCGCTGACGTCCTCGTAGTCGACGAAGCGCTGCATGACCGGCGAGTTCCTGGTACAAGAAACCAGGATATCCAGGTCGCCGACCGTGGCCTTCCTGCGGCGATAGCTGCCGGCAACCACGACCTCTTTCACGCCATCGACACGGCCGAGATAGTCGACCAGCGGTTCGGCGCGGCTCTCCGCCTCGCGCAGCAGGTGTCGCTTTTCGCCACTGCCACGGGTTTCCAGCTCGTGGAGGATGTTTTCCTCGGTCTTCTTGCCGAAGCCGGATAACTCGTGAAGCTGGCCGGCCTGGGCCGCCTTTTTCAGGCCTTCCACATCCTCCACCCCGAGGGCTTCGTGAAGCGCCTTGACCCGCTTCGGACCCAGCCCTGCGATGTCCTTGACCTCGGCGAGCCCCTTCGGCATCGCCTTCTTCAACTCGTCGAGCTGTGGAAACCTGCCGGTTTCCACGATGGTTTCGATCTTGCTGGCCAGGTCCTTGCCGATACCGGGCAACTCCGTGAGGTTCTCACCTGCGCTGACCATCTCGGTAACGCTGTGCGGAAGATCCCGCAGTGTGCGCGCAGCGTTGTGATAGGCACGTACACGGAAGGCGTTGGCACCTTCGATTTCCAGCAGATCGGCGAGTTCGTCGAACTGCTCGGCGATGTCTTGGTTGTGCACCGGCATGCGACCACTCCTGCTTCCCCTGTGAAAAGCACGGCCGTCTCCAGGACCCCTCAACACTTGTGACAGCAGAGAGATAGTCTTGCTCAATCATCGGTATGAAGAGAATCCAGCAGTCGCTTGCCTCATCATGGTTCACACTGATCACTATGACGATATCCTGACCAGAGAGCCCATGATGCAACGCCTCTCACTGGACAAGGCAGTGTTCGAGGTCCGTGACCTCGATG
Source organism: Litchfieldella rifensis (assembly GCF_042646605.1). Taxonomy (NCBI): domain Bacteria; kingdom Pseudomonadati; phylum Pseudomonadota; class Gammaproteobacteria; order Oceanospirillales; family Halomonadaceae; genus Litchfieldella; species Litchfieldella rifensis. Next base: position 34,353 of record NZ_JBHRUG010000023.1, read on the forward strand.
CCATGCAGCGCTTCTGCCAGGAGGTGCTGAATCTGGTACTGTTGCTGCGCACTCCGCGTGGCGCGACCTTCGAGCTGGGAGCCGATGAGTACGGTCACACCCAGGTACTGATGCTGCTGGCCGCCGAACGGCCTTCCCCTCCCCGGCGCATGACGCTGGAAGTCACCGATGAGGAATTCCCCGGCGTTTGCGAGCGCCTGCGTCGTCATGGCGCCACGCTGTTCGAGAGCGAGGGCAGCAGTGCACCGGGGTGTGCCTGGCGCGTCCTGCATTGCGAGATGCCCGAGGGGCACCATCTGCAAGTGATCAGCATCGACCCGCGGCGCTGCGCGCCCGCGAGCCTGCAGCTCACCACCCCCCATCGCCAGGCCTAGGAACCGTCCTCTTCTTGCCGAGCCGTTTGGCGAGCTGCCCAGGCCTTGCGCGCCTTGTTGCGCCGATAGAGGCGCACCAGGGCAATCCACAACGCAGCGGTCACCATCAATGCCAGCGTCAGCCCCTGCCAGGGCCGTGCGGCATCGGCCATCAGGGTTTCCAGCGTGATGATGGCGATGAATCCCAACGCCTGACTGGCAATGGCCAGGGCACGCAACACATCGAAAGCAGGCTTGGCCATGGTCGCTCCCGCAGCAGATGGGTGACAGCCTGTCATGGTGACATTAGGCTAGCGGAGATCGTGGCATTGTAACCCGATCAGCCTCGGACGCCGACCTTGGACCACTTGGAGCGACGACACCGTCATGGATGCCATTGCCTTGGGCCCGGTATTGATTTCCCTGCCCCGCCTGTATGCCTTTGCCGCGGCGCTGCTGCTGCTGGTGTCCAGCCTGGTGCTGCTGGGCCTGTCGCGCCGCCAGCACATCCGCTGGTTCAACACTTTGCTGCTGGTGTGGCTACTGGGCGCCCGACTGGGGCATGTGCTGACCCACCTGGAGTCCTATGCGGGAGCGCCTCTGGACATCCTCAAGTTCTGGCAGCCCGGCTACCATGGCCTATGGGGGCTGCTGGCCGCAGCGATCTGGACCGCCTGGGCCTTTCGCGATCACGCGCTGCGACTGATCGGCGGTATCGCCCTGCTCGTGGGCAGCTCGGCCCTGTGGCTGGTCCTGGTCACACTGAACCCGGGCGGCAACGGCATGGCGCTGCGGGAATTGCCGGATCTGGCCCTGGAAGACCTCGACGGAAACCCTGTCAACCTGCAGACGCTGCCCGGCGAGCGCATTCTGATCAACCTGTGGGCTACCTGGTGCCCCCCCTGTCTGCGCGAGATGCCACTGCTCGCCGAAGCCGACGCGCGTGACGGCGTCACCGTGGTGGTCGCCAACCAGGGCGAGACGCTGCTCCAGGTGACCCGCTATCTCGACGAACAGGGGCTCGTGTTCCGTTATGCATTGCTCGACCCTCATCAGGAACTGATGGGGCGCATCGAGGCGCCGGGGTTGCCTACCACCGTGTTATTCGACGCACAGGGCCGCGCGCTCGAGCGCCACGTCGGCGAACTGTCGCGTGCGCAACTGAAGGATTGGCTCGACGAGCGCTGACCTGCGCCGCAGATAATTCCGTCCAGCGCCTTAAGCAGCGCGACACTTTCCGGTACCATACCGCGCCCCTGCCGACGCACGGGTCGTGCGACCCGCGTGCGAACGGCCATCGACGACTTGCGCAGCATCTTGTAGAGCATCCGAGGCATCATGAGCGAATTTTCTCCCGGCCAGCGCTGGATCAGCGACGGCGAAGCCGAGCTGGGCCTGGGTACCATCCTGAACTGCGATTTCCGCACCGTGACCGTGCTGTTCGGCGCCAGCCAGGAAACCCGCACCTACAGCGTCCGCCAGCCCCCCCTGACCCGCGTGGCCTTCGGCAACGGCGACCGCATCCAGTCCGCCGAGGGCTGGCAGATGACCATCGATGACAGCAAGGAGGTCGACGGTCTGATCGTTTATATCGGTGAAGACGACCAAGGCCGGGTCCGTGAACTGCCCGAGGCCCGCCTGGCTGATAGCATGCAGTTCGACCAGGCCCGCGATCGCCTGCTGACCGGCCAGGTCGATCGCAACGACTGGTTCGACCTGCGCTTTCGCACGCTGCATCACCACCACCGTATCGAACAGAACCCGGCACTCGGCCTGGCCGGGCCCAAGATCGACCTGATTCCCCACCAGTTGTACATCGCCGACGAAGTTGCCGGCCGCCATGCGCCGCGGGTTCTGCTGGCCGATGAAGTCGGGCTGGGCAAGACCATCGAGGCGGGGCTGATCCTGCATCGCCTGCTGCTGACCGGGCGGGCCGAGCGGGCGCTGATCCTGGTGCCCGATAGCCTGACCCACCAGTGGCTGGTGGAGTTGCTGCGTCGTTTCGCGCTCGAGGTCACCCTGCTCGATGAACACCAGAGCCAGGCCCATGGCGATGCCAACCCCTTCGACAGCGGCCAGTTGATCCTGGCCAGCCAGCGGTGGCTGTTTGCCAATCCCCATCGTCAGGCCCAGGCCGAAGCCTGCGATTGGGACCTGTTGATCGTCGACGAGGCCCATCACCTGGATTGGACACCCCAGGTCAGCGGCCCCGGCTATGCCTGCGTGGAACGCCTGGCGGCGTCTGTCCCCGGCATCCTGTTGTTGACCGCGACGCCCGAACAGATGGGCATGGCAAGCCACTTCGCGCGCCTGCGCCTGCTCGATCCGGACCGTTACCAGAGCCTCGAACGCTTCAAGGCCGAAGAACAAGGTTATGTACGGGTCGCAGAGGCCATCGATGCCCTGGAGCGACTGCCCGCCACTGGCCAGGGTGGTGCCGCCGATCGCGACAGCGTCGGCGCGGTGATCGACGACCCCGACAGTGAAGCGCTGCTCGACACCCTGAGCAACCCCGAAAGCAGCGAGGCACAACGGGAAGCGGTACGTACCCAGCTTCGCGAACAATTGCTCGACCGCCACGGCACCGGTCGCGTTATGTTCCGCAACAGCCGCCGTCATGTCGGCGGGTTTCCCGAGCGTCACCTGCACATCGCACCGCTGGAGCTTCCCTCGTCCTACCGTCGGGTACTGCGTCGACTGGCACGCGACGAGGACTATCTCGACGAGTTGCTGATCGAAACCGGCCTCGATCACCCGGACGCGGTGCTGTACCTGGATGCCATGTACCGCGCCCTGCCCGAAGACCCGCTGAACTCCGAACCCTGGTGGCAGTTCGATCCACGCGTGACCTGGCTGCTGGAGCGCCTCACCGAGGCCGGCCATGACAAGGTGCTGGTGATCGCCCACGATCGCGAGACTGCCATCGGCCTCGCCGAAGGCCTTCGGGTGCTGGGTGGGGTGCATGCGCCGGTGTTCCATGAGGGCCTGTCGCTGGTCGAGCGCGACCGCGCCGCGGCCGCCTTCGCCGACCTCGAGGACGGCAGCCAGGTGATGGTGTGCTCGGAGATCGGTTCCGAAGGACGCAACTTCCAGTTCTGCCGCCACCTGGTGATGTTCGATCTGCCGCTGCACCCCGACCAGCTCGAACAGCGTATCGGCCGCCTCGACCGTATCGGCCAGCAGCATGCCATCGAGCTGCATGTCCCGGTGTTCGCCGACAGCCCCGGTGCCAAACTGCTGCGCTGGTACGACGAGGGCATGGATGCCTTCAGTGCCCCCCATGGCATCGGCAACGAGCTCTACGACGCCTTCGGCGACGCCCTCGCCGATGCCCTGATCGATGGCGAGGGGCTCGACGAGATCATCAGCGAGACACGCGCCCTGTTCGATACCCGGCTCGAGGAGCGTGATGCCGGTCGCAATCGCCTGCTGGAGCTCAACGCCTGTCGCCACGAGCGGGCGGACGCGGTGGCCAATGCGATCCGCGAGTTCGACGATGACCCGGCACTGCCGCGCTATCTCGACCAGGCACTGGACATCTTCGGTGTCGACAGCCAGGACCTCGGCGAAGCCCTCCTGCACCTGCAAGCCGGGCCGCAGATGCTCGACGGCCTGCCGGGACTGGTAAAGGGTGAGGAGGGCTTCACGGCGACCCTGTCCCGGGCCCGCGCGCTGGCGCGTGACGACGTGCAGCGGCTGTCCTGGGAGCATCCGCTGCTGCGCGAGATGATGGGGCGCATCCTGACCGGCACCATGGGCAATACCGCCCTGGCCCTGCTGCGGCACCCGGCGATTCCCGCCGGACGGCTCATGACCGAGCTGGTGTTCCGTACCCACTGCCCGGCGCCCAAGCGACTGCACCTCGACCGCTTCCTGCCCGCCACGGCGGTACGGGTGTTGCTCGACGAGTCGGGCGCCAACCTTTCCGGCAAGGTCTCCTTCGGCGGGCTGTCGAAGAACCTGCAGAAGGTCAAGAAGGCCGTGGCCCGCGATCTGATCAAGAGCCGTCACGACCAACTGCGCGAGCTGCTGAGCGCGGGTGAAGCGGAAGCGGAACGGGAGCTACCGAGCATCGTCGAGGCCGCCCAGCACCGCATGCGCAAGACGCTGGACAATGAGCTGGCACGCCTGCAGGCGCTCTCGAGGCACAATCCGGCGGTGCGTGATGACGAACTGCAGGCGCTGCGTGACGAACGCGCCGCTCTCGACGCGGCCATCGAAGGCACCCGCTTGCGCCTCGACGCGGTGCGGGTGATCGTTACGGTGGATCACGAGGACGCCTAGCCCAGGATGTCGGCCAGCGCGGTATCGAGGGTCGGGTAGCGAAACTCGAACCCGGCCGCCTTCAGGCGCGCCGGGCGCATGTCGGCGCCGGTCAGCAATAGCCGCGACATCTCGCCGAACCCGGCCTTGAGCACCACGGCCGGAATCGGGAGGAGCGCCGGGCGTTTCAAGCGCCTCGCCAGCAGACGGGCAAACTCGGCATTGGTCACTGGATGCGGCGCCGAGCCATTGAAGGGGCCACGCAAGTCATCGCGCTCGAGCAGGAACTCGATGATGCGCACCAGATCCTCGCGATGCACCCAGGGCATGTACTGACGTCCACTGCCGAAGCGCCCGCCCAACCCGAGCTTGAAGGGCGGCAGCATCTTGGCCAGGCTACCGCCGCCCCGCTCAAGTACCAATCCGATCCTGACCAGCGCGACCCGCACGCCATATTCCTCGGCCTCTCGCGCCGTCGTTTCCCAGCGCTCGCAGAGCCGATGGGCAAATTCATCGTGGGGCGAGGTGTCCTCGGTGACCTCGCGGTCGCCCTGGTCGCCGTAATAGCCCATGGCCGAACCCGACACCATCACCGACGGTGGTGTGTCGAGGTACTGACAGAGCATCACCAGGTCGCGGGTGATATCGACCCGGGAGTCGATCAGCCGCAGCTTCTGCTCATCGCTCCAGCGCTTGTCGGCGATTGGCTCACCGGCCAGGTTGACGATCGCTTGCGGCCGAGCGTCGGTGAAATCCAGTACCGAGGTTCGAATATCGGTCCCGGCCGGCAAAACCCGTCGCTTCCTCTCCGGGTCGCGGGATACCACCAGCAACGAATGCCCCGCTTCGGCCAGGCGCTTGCACAATCGGCGCCCGACGAAACCACTGCCTCCCGTGATCAAGATGCGCATGCTGGTTCCCTCCGCTATCGCTAGTGGCTCTCCGCAATGCCGGGCTCCCTACGCTCGCGAGGAGATACGGCCGGCGGGCATTGCGCCACGACGAGTTATACAGCGCTTATACGCTTCTGGTAGTCTAGACGACAGCCCATACCGACGCTCAGGATGGCTTTCTCACCGGCGCAAGGCCATGCGCCTCGGCACCGGACTGCCGATGGAGACCATCCTCGAGGCCGGAGTTTACCCACGGAGGAGACCGCATCATGCCTCATGCGTTGATTCTGCTCGCCCACGGTTCCCGCGACCCACACTGGCGCGCCCCCTTCGACCAATTGGCGGCCTCCTTGGCGCAACGCTCGCCGACACCGTTGCGCCTGGCTTACATGGAGCTTTGCGAGCCCTCCCTCGAAACCACCGTTGCCGAACTGCAGGCAAAGGGCACGACGCAAGCCGATATTCTCCCGCTGTTCTTTGCCGCCGGCCGCCACCTGCGTGAGGATGTCCCCGGGCAGATCGAGGCCTTGCACCGAGCACATCCGGGTATCGACCTGACCCTGCTGGCCCCGGTGGGCGAGCATCCGGCCTTCGTCGAGGCACTAGCCAACATCATCGATGAACGCGCGCAGCATACATGACGCCGTCCGAGCCGGCGGGTGTTACTAAATTGTACAAAAGGTTTGCCTTGTACAATATTCTGTCCCATCCTGATACTTGACGACGCCGCGCCGGACGACCTGACAGACAATCGACGCTGCCCGCTTCCCGCCGAATCATCATCAAGAGGCTTCAAGTGCGCATGAGTGACAAGGCGACTCATCCGGCCGATGCACCGCTTTACCCGATACGCGAGGTTTCGCGGCTGACCGGCGTCAATTCGGTGACCTTGCGCGCCTGGGAGCGTCGTTACGGCCTGATTCGCCCACAGCGCACCCCCAAGGGCCACCGGCTCTATGCCCGTGACGATATCGAACGCATCGAGCGTATCCTGCAATGGCTGAATCGCGGCGTCCCTGTCAGCCAGGTTCGTGAACTGCTCGACCAGCCACGCACGGTCGAGGTCCCTGAGCCCGTTGCCGGCGACTGGCCAAACCAGCGCCGGCACCTGGTTGCCGCGATAGAGGCCCTGGACCTGTCGCAACTGGAAACCCTGTTCAATCAGTGCATGGCCCTGTATCCGGTGACCACCTGTCTGACCGAACTGTTCAAACCCATGGTCGACGAACTCGAGGAGCGCTGGGACGACCAGCTCGGCGCCACCCTGCAACGTCGGACCCTGGAAGCCTTCCTGCGGACCCGCATCGGCATTCGCCTCTATCATGCCAACCTGGCGAGCCATGGCCCCACGCTACTGATCGGCCGCCTGCCCGAGGATCAGGGAACCCTGTGGGACCTGATGATCGCCCTGGCGGCATCCCAGGAGGGCTACCGGGTGCAGTTGTTCGACGCCCCGCTGCCCTTCAGCGAACTGCCATTGGCCGTGGAACGCTTCAAGGCTGCCGCCCTGCTGCTGTGCAGTGGCCAGGCCCAACGAGCCGATGTGATCCGCCGCCAGCTACCACGCCTGGCCGAACAACTCGAGGTGCCCTTGGGTCTGTACGGACCGGTGGCGCGAATCCGCCAGAACGATCTGCAGGACAGCCGTGTCACGGTATTGGGCGACGACCCGCCACAGGCTATCGCCAGGCTCAAGGCGCTGATCGACGCCTGAAGAAACGCCGCGACTCCCGGGTTGGCAGGGGATCGCGGGACCCGCGCCCCCAGACAACGCCGCCGGCACTCAGGCCGGCTGCGGCTCTCCCAGCAGCCGAGCTTCGATCTCGGCGGCCGGCACCGGGCGTGAGAACAGGAAGCCCTGCACCAGCGGGCAGCCATTGTCGTACAGGAAATCACGCTGGGCCGGGGTCTCCACGCCTTCGGCGATCACCTCTAGCGATAGCCCGCGCGCCATGGCCAGCACGGCGCTGACGATGGCGGCATCGGCACGGTCCTCCGGCAGGGCGCGCACGAAGGCGCGATCGAGTTTCAGCTTGTCGATGGGCAGTCGCTTGAGATAGCTCAACGAGGAGTAGCCGGTACCGAAGTCGTCGATGGCAATCTGATGGCCGAGTGCTCGCAGTGCCTCGAGACGTGGATAAATGTCCCCGGCACGCTCGTCCAACAGCACCGATTCGGTGAGCTCCAGCCCGAGCAATGAGGCGGGTACCCGATGCTGGACCAAAGCGGCCGCCAACCGCGACTCCAGATCCCCCTGGATCAACTGCAATGCGGAAATATTGACCCACACCGGCACCTGGGGCAGTCCGGCGATGCGCCAACTGGCCAGCTCCGCAACCGCACGCTCGACCACCCAATTGCCCAGCGACGACATCAAGCCATGGCGCTCGGCCAACGGAATGAAGTCGCCCGGCGAGATCATGCCATGTTCGGGATGACGCCAGCGCAACAGGGCCTCCATGCCGACCAGCACGCCACTGCCGAGCTCGTGCTGGGTCTGGTAATGCAGTTCGAGCTGACTGCCCTTGGCCAGCGCCGTACGCAGGTCGTTGACCAGCGCGAGTTGGCGATCTCCGGCCACATCCAGCGAGGGACGAAAACGCTGGTCATGATTGCGCCCATGCCGCTTGGCGCTATACAGCGCCGACTCCAGGCGCTGGAACAGCACCCCGGAGTCGTTGCCGTCTTCCGGGGCGCGGCAACTGCCGATGGTCAGCCCCAGCCGCAGCGAATGGCCATCCAGCTCGAAAGGCTCGCTGAGATGATCGCGCAGGCCGCCGACCCACTTGTCGTGATCGTCGAAGGTGGTGGTGCGAATGACCATGAACTCGTCTCCCCCCAGGCGCCCCACGACACCACCGGCGACATGCCCGGCCAGGCGCTGGCCGAAACGCGCCAGCAGGCGATCACCACAGTCGACCCCCATGGCATCGTTGATGGCCTTGAAGGAGTCGATATCGATCAATGCCATGTCCAGTCCCTCACCGGCTCGCAGGTGACGTAGTCGCGAAGTCATCAGGTCGTGCAGACGACGCCGGTTGGGCAGACCGGTCAGCGGATCCTCGAAGCCGATGCGACGCAGGTCCTGCTCGCGTGCCTTGTGCCGGGAAATGTCGGTGAATAGCCCCACGTAATGACTCAGCCGTCCCTTGCTGTCGGGGCAGGCCTGCACGCGCAACCATTCCGGGTACTGGTCGCCATGCTTGCGCTGGTTCCATATCTCGCCTTCCCAGCGGCCGGTGGCGCGCAGGGTTTGCCAATAACGATCATAGAAGGCCTTGTCGTGACGGCCGGAAGACAGCACCGAGGTGTCCTGCCCCTTGACCTCATCGAGGGTATAGCCGGTGATCTGGGTAAAAGCGGGGTTGACGGTGAGGATACGGTTGCCGGCATCACTGATCACCACGCCGTCCTCGGACAGTTTCAACGCCTCTTCCGACAGTCGCCGCCGACGATGCTCACGCCGTGCCTGCACCCACGCGTCCGCCAGGCCAGCCCCCACGAAGACCAGAGCCGTTAGCCGCAACCACACACTGGGCAACCAGCCAATGGCGGCCAGCGCGGCGAGGCCCACCCACACCAGCGGACGGTTAAGGGAAAATGATGGCCACATGAGGTCTCATTCGAATCGTTAGAGGTCAATTGGTTGATCGACAATTTCGCGTAATGTCATCATGAATAGGGTTATCGGCATCATGCCCCGGTGCTTGAGCCCTGCGCAAGCAATGCGTATTCACCCGCGGTGACCGGCCCGTTCGTGGTGGCTAGCCAGACCCTGGCGTGCAATCATGGCTCGCTGACAGTAGAATGCACGGGGCTGCGCCGAACGGGGCGCACAACAACTTCGACTCTCGGAACGACTCAGTGATCAAGCAACACTCCTTTAGCCGTGAAGAGCTGCTGGCATGCAGCCAAGGTGAACTGTTCGGTCCTGGCAATGCCCAGCTACCGGCACCCAACATGCTGATGCTCGACCGCATCACCCATATCCACGAGGAAGGCGGTGACCACGGAAAAGGCGAATTGATCGCCGAGCTCGATATCCATCCCGACCTGTGGTTCTTCGCTTGTCACTTCCCCGGCGACCCCGTAATGCCTGGCTGCCTGGGATTGGATGCCATGTGGCAGTTGGTCGGCTTCTACCTGGGCTGGCTCGGCCATCCCGGTCGAGGTCGTGCGCTAGGCTGCGGTGAGGTCAAGTTTTCCGGCCAGATTCTGCCCAACGCCCAGAAGGTCACCTACCATATTCATGTGAAGCGAATCATCACCCGGCGCCTGATTCTGGGCATCGCCGACGGCACCGTGGCCGTCGACGGGCGTGAGATCTACCAGGCCAATGACCTGCGGGTCGGCCTGTTTACCTCCACTGCGAATTTCTGACCAGGAGGCTCCCATGCGACGAGTGGTAGTCACCGGCCTGGGCATCGTATCTTGCCTCGGCAACGACCAACACCAGGTCCTCGAAGCGCTCAAGGCCGGGCGCTCTGGTATACGTTTCAAGGAAGACTATGCCGAGTATGGCTTCCGCAGCCAGGTAGCCGGGGTGGTCGATATCGATCTCGACGCCCTGGTCGACCGTAAGCTACGCCGCTTCATGGGCGATGCCGCTGCCTATGCCTATGTCAGCATGGCCCAGGCCATCGAAGATTCCGGCCTGACGCCGGAGCAGGTCTCCAACGAACGTACCGGCCTGATCGCCGGCTCCGGTGGCGCTTCCAGCGCCAACCAGGTGGAGGCCGCCGACGTCCTGCGCGAGAAGGGACTGCGCCGCGTCGGTCCCTACCGGGTAACCCGGACCATGGGCAGCACCGTTTCGGCCTGTCTGGCCACGCCGTTCAAGATCAAGGGCGTCAATTATTCGATCTCCTCGGCCTGCGCCACGTCGGCCCACTGCATCGGCAGTGCCGTGGAGCAGATTCAACTCGGCAAGCAGGACGTGGTCTTCGCCGGCGGCGGCGAGGAGGAGCACTGGACCCTGTCGTGTCTGTTCGACGCCATGGGCGCCCTGTCCACCAGCTACAATGCCAGCCCCGACAAGGCGTCACGCCCCTACGACAAGGCCCGCGACGGCTTCGTTATCGCCGGTGGCGGCGGCATGGTGGTGCTCGAGGAGCTCGAACACGCCAAGGCCCGCGGTGCCAAGATCTATGCCGAGGTGGTCGGCTATGGCGCCACTTCCGATGGCTATGACATGGTCGCCCCTTCCGGCGAGGGTGCCGCCCGCTGCATGCGCCAGGCACTGGCCACCGTCGAGGGCTCCGTCGACTACATCAACACCCACGGCACTTCCACGCCAGTGGGCGATGTCGCCGAACTCAAGGCGATCCGCGAAGTGTTCGGCGACCAGACCCCGGCGATGAGTTCCACCAAGTCACTGACCGGTCACTCGTTGGGCGCCACCGGCGTGCAGGAAGCCGTCTATTCGCTGCTGATGCTGGAGCACGACTTCGTGGCCGCCTCGGCCAATGTCGAGGAGCTCGATGACCAGGCCAGCGGCTTCGACATCGTCACCAGTCGCCGCGACAGTGCCGGTCTCCAGCGTGTGCTGACCAACAGCTTCGGCTTCGGCGGCACCAATGCCTGCCTGGTGCTGGAGAAGTTCAGCGGCTAACCGCACCCTGGTAACGGAAAACGGCGCCCCTTGCGGCGCCGTTTTTCATGCGGGATTACCGACTGAGAAGGCTAACCTAGCCGGGCAGCTTCTCGGTCGCCTGTTCCGCCTCCCGCGCTGGTCGCGGCACTTCGGAGATCTCTGCGAGCCTCGCCTCGATCCAGCTTTCCACCTCGACCAGCACTTCCTCCGGACTACGCCCGGTGGTCTCGATCGGCTCGCCGACCACCACATGCAGGGTGCCGGGATTCTTGATCCAATGGCGTCCCGGCCAACGTTCGCCGGCATTGTGGGCGACCGGCAATACCGGCACCCCCGCACGGCAAGCGATGACCGCGCCACTCTTGTTGTAACGCCGCCGCTGGCCCGGCTCGACTCGCGTGCCTTCGGGGAAGATCAGCACCGATAGGCCCTCCTGAAGGCGAGCGGTCCCCTGGGTCAAGACCTGCCTCATGGCCCGCGCCGGTTTCGAACGATCCAGGGCGATCGGCTTGAGCAGCCGCAGCCCCCAGCCGAAAACGGGGATATTCAGCAACTCGCGCTTCAATACCGTGCACACCGGCGGCTTGAGTAACTGCAGGTAGATGGTTTCCCACTCGCACTGATGGTTGGCAAGAATCACGCAGGGCCCCGTCGGCCGATGCTCACGGCCGCGCATCTCGTAGCGCACTCCGCAGCTCACTCGGAACCAGGCGACGATGAAGTGGTTATAGAGATTGAGTAGACGATAACGCGCTCTCAATGGCAGCAGCGGAGTCAGCGGCAGGAAAAGTACCCCGCATACCAGCATGGCCAGAAAATAACCGGCGTAGAACAAGAGACTGCGTATCAGGTTCATGCCGGCTCCTCGGCCCGCGCATGGCACCAGGCATCCAGCATCCGTCCAATCTCGAGGCGCCAGGGTTTCTGGTGCACGCCGAAGGCTTCCAGCACTCGCCGACAGTTGAGCACCCGACGCAGAGGCTGGCCATGGTGATGATTGAGCGCCTTGAGTTGCCCCAGTTCGACTCGCTCGCCCAGTCCTTCCAGACGCGTGGCCAGTTGCGTGCGAACCATGGAAGCGAAGGTATAGGCGCTGACCGGCTCGGTGCCCGCCAGGTGATAGGCTCCCCACGCATCGGCACCGCAATGCAGTTGATGCAACATGCCCAGCAGGGCCATGGCGGCGGCATCCGCCGACGTCGGACAGAAAACCACGTCCTCGGCGACCCGCACCTCGTCACCGGCCATCAGGCTATCGAGCAGCTCGCTCAGCCAGGCTTCGGCTCCCTCCAGGGCGAACAACGGCCCCAAGCGCACGATCAGGTGCCGAGAATACTGCTCGCGAATCCGATCACCGGTGAGAATCAAGCGTCGCAGGCTCTCGTCCCGTGGCGCCGGAATCATGTGCTCATCAATGGGCTCGTCGGAACCATCCTCGTAAAGCTGGTCGGAGACGCACCAGACCAAGGGGACATGCGTCTGCTGGCATGCCTCCAGCCAGGCCTCGACCGCCTCGGCGTGGGCCGCGACCGCCGCCGGCTCAGCGCTGATAGGCTGCGCCAGCGGGGGGATCACCAACGCATCCGGCGCGATCTCTTCGAGCCAGCCAGGTGCCAATGCCAACCCTGCCTCGATCACCAGTTCGGTATCGCTGCGGCGATTGGCTTCACGAGCCAGCGCCAGGCTCAGACAATGCCCGGCATCCAGTATCAGCAACTTCACGACGACTCCTTACCCCATCACCGGCATCCGACAACCTCTCGCGAGTAGCGTTTAGAACGGTATTTCGTCATCGAAGTCATCGAAGCTGCCAGGGTTGGGTGCCCCGTAGTTGTTGCCCTGCTGGGGAGCGCCACCCGGAGCGGGCGGTTGCGAAGCCGGCTGTTGCTGCGGGGGACGCTGCTGGCCACCTTGTGGCTGACCATAGTTGCCCTGTTGCGGCATGCCGTTGCCGAACCCCTGGCTCGGTTGCTGGAAGTCGCCGGCTCCCTGGCCACTACGCGAATCGAGCATCTGCATGTCGTTGGCGACGATCTCGGTACTGTAGCGATCCTGGCCATTCTGATCCTGCCACTTGCGTGTCTGCAGGCGGCCTTCGATATACAGCCGCGAGCCCTTCTTGACGTACTGTTGAGCGATTTCCGCCAGCTTGTTGAACAGTACCACTCGGTGCCATTCGGTACGTTCCTGACGCTGGCCGCTCTGGCGATCGGTCCAGGTGTCGGTGGTCGCCAGGTTAAGGTTGGCGACAGCGGTGCCGGAAGGCGTGAAGCGCACTTCCGGATCCTGCCCCAGGTTACCGATCAAGATGACTTTGTTTACACCACGGGCCATGCTGGTCTCCTTGCACTGTCTGCTAATGCAGCCTGTATTGAGTATGGGCGCCTCAAACGCCCTTGTGATCGTGCCGGGCCCCGACGACTCGCGCCAGGGCATCGCTGTCCAATTGCTGCCGATCCACCTTCAGATAGACGACCCGCTCGTCGGGCACCACCAGCACGTCTTCCACACCCGCCACCTCGGCGAAGCGCTCCATCAGGGTGTCCAGGGCATCGCCATGGGTTTCCTCGTCCAACGCGACCACCTCACTGGCCAGATGGCGCGGTGTCGGCATGCCCCAGACCGCTGCCAGCCAAACGAGGGCGACCACTCCACAGCCATAGAATACCGCATCATAGCCGAAGTGTTGTGCCAGCCCGCCTCCCAGCAAGCCTCCCAGGAAGGCCCCCAGGAACTGGCTGGTCGAGTAGATCCCCATGGCGGTGCCCTTGGCACCGGCCGGCGCCAGCTTGCTGAGCATCGACGGCAGCGTCGCCTCGAGCAGGTTGAAAGCGGTGAAGAAACCGAGCAACAGGGCGACCAGCGCCCACCAGGAGCCCACCATCGCCAATGCCAGCAGACAAGTGGCCATGCTCGCCACCGCCGCCACAAACACTGTCTTCATGCGGCGCTTCTTCTCGGCGACGATCACCAGCGGCACCATGCCGACGAAGGCCAATGCCATGATCGCCAGATAAACGCCGCCATGCTGTGCGGCACCGATCCCCGCCGCCAGCAGACGGAAGGGGACAGCGACGAAAATCGCCATCAGGATCAGGTGCAGGGCGAAGATCGAGATATTCAAGCGCAGCAGGTCGCTGCGCCCGAGAATGGCCTTCAACTGGTGACGGTCGAGTACTACGTCACGATGCCGCGACCGGCGAGGCGCCCTGGGCACCAGACGCCATAACACCACCAACCCCAGTGCGGCCAGTAGGGCCGTGAACCAGAACACGCCTGCCAGGCCGAAGGACGCCGCCACCAGCGGCCCCAACACCATGGCCACGGCGAAGGCCACACCGATCGACAGACCGATGATGGCCATGGCCGCAGTCCGCACCTCTTCGCGGGTCTGGTCGGCGAGCAGCGCCATGATCGCTGCTGCCACCGCCCCGCTGCCCTGCAGGCAGCGCCCGAGGATCACTCCGCCAATGCTGTCCGCCTGGGCGGCCACCACACTGCCCAGCAGAAACAGGGTCAAGCCCAGCGCGATCACCGCCTTGCGCCCGATACGGTCGGACAGCAGACCGAACGGAATCTGCAGGATCGCCTGGGTCAGACCATAGCCACCCAACGCCAGGCCAACCAGCAGCGGCGTGGCGCCGGCAAGGTCGTCGGCATACAGGGCCAGTACCGGCAACACCATGAACAGGCCCAGCATGCGCGAGGCATACAGACCGGCCAGGCCGATGATGGCACGACGCTCGGTGGCTAACAGCAGACGAGAGACCATATGGCGGGATGTCCAACGTTCACGTGAAGAGGCGACGGCTCGCCCGGTACGGACCCTACATTCTACCGGCTCGGTGCCATCCAGGGAAAGGCGGCACGCTGCAGGAAAGGCAGGATCGCTTTGCTGTGACATCGACCGACGCCGTATAATCGACCTTTTGCACACTGCACGAGGTGGCAATGGACAGGATCCTGGTCAGGGGTGCCCGCACCCACAACCTCAAGCAAATCGATGTCGAACTGCCACGCGACAAGCTGATCGTGGTCACCGGTCTATCGGGCTCCGGCAAGTCGTCCCTGGCCTTCGACACCCTGTACGCTGAAGGGCAGCGTCGCTACGTGGAGTCGCTGTCGACCTATGCCCGCCAGTTCCTGTCGATGATGGAAAAGCCCGACGTCGACCATATCGAAGGCCTGTCACCGGCGATCTCCATCGAGCAGAAGTCCACCTCCCACAATCCGCGCTCCACCGTGGGTACCATCACCGAGATCTACGACTACCTGCGCCTACTGTTCGCTCGTGCCGGCACCCCGCGCTGTCCGGAGCACGGCGAGGATCTCGAGGCACAGACCATCTCGCAGATGGTCGACCAGGTCCTGGCGCTGCCGGAGGGCAGCAAGCTGATGCTGCTGGCCCCGGTGATCACGGGTCGCAAGGGCGAGCATCTGCAACTGCTCAGCGAACTGCGGGCCCAAGGCTTCGTGCGCGCCCTGATCGACGGCCAGGTCCTTGAACTCGACGACATCGCCCCCCTGGACAAGAACAGAAAACACGACATCAGCGTGGTGGTGGACCGCATCAAGGTCCGTGACGGTCTCGCGCAACGCCTGGCGGAATCCTTCGAGACGGCTCTGGGCCTGGCCGACGGCATCGCCATCGTCCACTTCATGGACGGCGAGCACGATGACATCACCTTCTCGGCGCGTTTCGCCTGCCCGGTATGCGGTTACTCCATCGCCGAACTCGAACCGCGGATGTTCTCGTTCAACAACCCGGCTGGCGCATGCCCGACCTGCGATGGCCTGGGGGTACAGCAATTCTTCGACCCCGACAAGTTGATCAGCCATCCCGAACTGTCGCTGGCCGAAGGAGTGATCAAGGGCTGGGACCGGCGCAGCGTCTATTATTTCAATCAGTTGCAGGCAGTGGCCGAGCATTATCGCTTCGCCCTGGAAACGCCCTGGCAGGACCTGGCGCGTCACGAGCGCGAGATCATCCTGCATGGCAGCGGCGACGACCATATCGCCTTCAGCTACATCAATGACCGTGGCCGCAAGGTTACCCGCGAGCACCCTTTCGAGGGCGTCCTGCCCAACATGCAGCGCCGCTACCGCGAGACCGAATCCAACATGGTGCGCGAGGACCTGGCCCGCTACCTCGCCGTACAGTCCTGCCCGACCTGCCATGGCAGCCGGTTGCGCAAGGAGTCGCGGCATGTCTATATCGACGAGCGCACCCTACCCGACATCGTGCGCTTACCCATTGGCGATGCCTGGCACTACTTCAAGGCGTTGGCGCTACCCGGGCGCAAGGGCGAGATCGCCGTCAAGATCATCAACGAAATCCAGGCACGCCTGGAATTCCTGGTCAATGTCGGCCTCGACTACCTCAACCTGGAACGCAGCGCCGAGACCCTGTCCGGCGGCGAGGCGCAGCGCATCCGCCTGGCCAGCCAGATCGGTGCCGGCCTGGTCGGGGTGATGTATATCCTCGACGAGCCGTCCATCGGCCTGCACCAGCGCGACAACGACCGGCTTCTCAAGACGCTGGTTCACCTGCGCGACCTCGGCAACACCGTGATCGTCGTCGAGCACGACGAGGAAGCCATCATGTCCGCCGACCACGTGCTGGACATCGGGCCCGGGGCCGGCGTCCATGGTGGCCGTGTGGTCGCCCAGGGCACCCCGGAGCAGATTCGGGCCTCTTCCCACTCGCTCACCGGTCAGTATCTGGCCGGCACCCGGCGTATCGAGGTACCGCCATGGCGCATCCCTGGCAACCCCGAGAAGGCCTTGCGTCTCACCGGTGCCAGGGGCAACAACCTGCGCAACGTGACCCTGGATCTGCCGTTGGGCCTGTTCATTTGCGTGACCGGGGTCTCCGGCTCCGGCAAGTCGACGCTGATCAACTCGACCCTGATGCCGATCGCCGCCCGTGAGCTCAACAAGGCCACCACCCTGACCCCGGCGCCCTTCGATACCATCGAGGGGCTCGAGCAGCTCGACAAGATCATCGACATCGACCAGAGCCCCATCGGCCGCACGCCGCGTTCCAACCCGGCCACCTATACCGGCATCTTCACGCCGATCCGCGAGCTGTTCGCCGGCACTCAGGAAGCCCGCTCCCGCGGCTACAAACCCGGTCGCTTCTCGTTCAACGTCAAAGGTGGACGCTGCGAGGCTTGCCAGGGCGAAGGCATGATCAAGGTCGAGATGCACTTTCTGCCGGATATCTATGTGCCCTGCGACGTGTGCAAGGGCAAACGCTACAACCGCGAGACCCTGGAGATCCAGTACAAGGGCAAGAGCATCCACGAAGTGCTGGAGATGACCGTGGAAGAGGCCCTGGAATTCTTCAGCCCGGTCCCCGCCATTGCCCGGCGTCTGCAGACACTGATGGACGTGGGGCTGTCCTATATCCGCCTGGGCCAGAGTGCCACCACCCTGTCCGGCGGGGAAGCCCAGCGCGTCAAACTGGCTCGCGAGCTGGCCAAGCGCGATACCGGCAAGACCCTGTATATCCTCGACGAACCGACCACCGGCTTGCACTTCGAGGACATCCGTCAACTGCTGACGGTCCTTCACCGACTACGCGATCACGGCAACACCATCGTGGTCATCGAACACAATCTGGACGTGATCAAGACCGCTGACTGGCTCATCGACCTGGGCCCCGAGGGCGGTTCCGGCGGCGGACGCATCATCGCCGAAGGCACCCCGGAACAAGTGGCAAGAATGGACACATCGCACACAGGACGTTTTCTCAGGCCGCTATTGGAGCGCGCTGAGCACCGCCAGGCGGAACCGGAGGCTACGGCGTAAGCTTGTAAGCTGTAAGCTGTAAGCTGTAAGCTGTAAGCAGAGCATGAAACCCCGCAGGCCAGGACCTGACGGGGTTTCTTATGGCTTAGAGCTTAAGGCTTACAGCTAAATAAAAAAACCGGCTCCCAGGGGAGCCGGTTTTGTCTGCCGTGTCGGCGACGCCTGCCCGAGGATCACTCCTCGCCAGCGGCTTCCTCGACGACCGGACGGTCGACCAGTTCGACGTAGGCCATGGGGGCGTTGTCGCCGGTGCGGAAACCGCACTTGAGGATACGGACGTAACCGCCCGGACGCTCGACGTAACGCGGACCCAGCTCATTGAAGAGCTTGCCGACCGCTTCTTTGGAGCGGGTACGGCTGAAGGCCAGACGACGATTGGCAACGCTGTCCTGCTTGGCCAGGGTGATCAGCGGCTCGATATGACGACGCAGTTCCTTGGCCTTGGGCAGGGTTGTCTTGATCACTTCGTGCTCGACCAGCGACACGCACATGTTCTTGAACATGGCCTGACGGTGCGAGCTGGTACGATTGAGGTGACGACCACTCTTACGATGACGCATGGTTGTGATTCCTTACCAAACTGGGACTCGAGTCGACGCTCACGCAGAGGCCTTGTCGTCCTTCAGGCTCGCCGGCGGCCAATTCTCCAGCCGCATGCCAAGGGACAGACCGCGTGCTGCCAACACGTCCTTGATTTCATTCAGGGACTTCTTGCCGAGATTCGGGGTCTTCAACAGCTCCACTTCGGTACGCTGGATCAGATCACCGATGTAGTAGATATTCTCGGCCTTCAGACAGTTGGCACTGCGGACGGTCAACTCGAGATCGTCTACGGGGCGCAGCAGGATGGGATCGATATGATCCTCTTCCTCCTCCACTTCCTGTTCCTTGTCGGCTTCCAGGTCGACGAACGCACCCAACTGCTCCTGCAGGATGGTGGCGCTGCGCCGGATCGCCTCTTCCGGATCCAGGGTGCCGTCGGTTTCCAGGTCGATGACCAGCTTGTCGAGGTCGGTACGCTGCTCGACACGCGCCGCTTCGACGGCATAGGAAACACGACGCACGGGGCTGAAGGTCGCATCCAACTGCAGGCGACCAATGGCCCGGGACTCGTCATCCGCACCTTCACGGGTATCCGCCGGCTCGTAGCCACGGCCACGGGCGATCTTGAGCTGCATCTTCAGCTCGGCGCCTTCGTTGACGTGAGCGATCACGTGCTCGGGGTTGACGATTTCCACATCGTGGTCGGTGGCGATATCGCCGGCCGTCACGACACCCGGGCCCTGCTTGTTCAGCGTGAGCACAGCTTCGTCGCGGCTATGCATCTTGATCGCCACGTCCTTGAGATTCAGGAGGATTTCGATGACGTCTTCCTGGACCCCTTCGATCGCACTGTACTCATGGTCGACTCCCGCGATCTCGGCTTCCACCACGGCGCAGCCGGGCATGGAAGAGAGCAGGATGCGACGCAGAGCATTCCCCAGGGTGTGACCGAAGCCGCGCTCGAACGGCTCGAGCACGATCTTCGCGTGGTGCGCGCTGATCTCTTCGACCTTGATATCGCGAGGACGGAGAAACTCTGTCACTGAACGCTGCATTATGAACACCTTTAGGCTGCCAAACGGATACTCGGTACTCTCCACCGGACCCGGAGGCCGGGCCCGGCATTGCCACGGGGGCAATTACTTCGAGTACAGCTCGACGATCAGGTTTTCGTTGATGTCGGCAGACAAGTCGCCGCGTTCAGGCAGTGCCTTGAAAGTGCCTTCCATCTTCTTGGAGTCGACGTCGATCCAGGCCACATCGCCACGCTGCGCGGCAATCGCCAGCGCGGACTGGATGCGGGTCTGGTTCTTGGCCTTCTCACGCACGGCCACCACGTCACCCGGCTTGACCTGATAGGATGCCACGTTGACGGTGCGGCCGTTGACGGTGATGGCCTTATGGCTCACCAGCTGACGCGCTTCGGAACGCGTGGAGCCAAAGCCCATGCGGTAGACGACATTGTCCAGTCGGGATTCGAGCAGTTGCAGCAACAACTCGCCGGTCGCGCCCTTGAGACGGGCTGCTTCCTTGTAGTAGTTGCGGAACTGCTTCTCGAGCACGCCGTAGATGCGACGTACTTTCTGCTTCTCGCGAAGCTGCAAGCCGTAGTCGGAAAGACGCTGACGGCGCTGGCCGTGCACACCCGGAATCTGCTCGGATTTGCACTTCTTCTCGAAGGGAGTGACACCGCTCTTCAGAAAGAGGTCGGTACCTTCACGACGAGACAGTTTGCACTTCGGTCCAATATAACGAGCCATGAGTCTGTCTCCTTAAACGCGGCGTTTCTTCGGCGGACGGCAACCGTTGTGAGGAACGGGCGTCGCGTCGGTAATGCTCTGCACGCGGAAACCGGCGGCATTCAGTGCGCGCACGGCGGACTCACGACCAGGACCGGGGCCCTTGACCAGCACGTCGACGTTTTTCACACCATACTCGGCTGCAGCGGTCGCTGCACGTTCACTTGCTACTTGAGCAGCGAACGGGGTGCTCTTGCGAGAACCACGAAAACCCGAACCACCGGCAGTTGCCCAAGAGAGAGCATTGCCCTGGCGGTCTGTGATCGTCACGATCGTATTGTTAAAAGAGGCGTGGATGTGGGCGACCGCATCCACTACCTGCTTTTTCACCTTTTTACGGGTACTACGCGGGTTAGCCATGTTGATGTTTCTTCCTGTCTTGACGCCAGAACGTGCGTGTTATTTGCGAATCGGCTTGCGCGGGCCCTTGCGGGTACGCGCATTGGTCTTGGTGCGCTGACCGCGCAACGGAAGACCACGACGATGACGCAGACCACGATAGCAACCCAGGTCCATGAGACGCTTGATGTTCAGCGTCACATCACGACGAAGATCGCCCTCAACGGTATATTTGCCGACTTCAGTACGCAGGGTGTCCAGCTCTTCAGAGGACAGATCCTGAATCTTGGTGGTCGGCGCAATGCCGGAAGCGGCACAGACCTGCTGTGCACGAGTACGGCCAATCCCGAAGATATAGGTCAGCGAGATCGCCGCATGCTTGTTGTCCGGGATATTGACGCCTGCAATACGGGCCATCAGCTTACTCCGAAATTTGAGCGGCTTGCTCGATTGATCAACTACAAAAGGCGCAACAGCATACCCCTTTACCCAGCAAAGGGCAAGGGATATGCCGGCACCCGGTTCATGACAGTCGTCAGGAATCAGCCCTGGCGCTGTTTGTGCCGCGGTTCGGTGCAGATGACGCGTACGGCGCCATTGCGACGAATGATCTTGCAGTTACGGCACATTTTCTTTACGGAAGCTCGAACTTTCATCGTTCTCTCCAAATCGCGTGCGGCGCGCCTCAGCGCATGATGCCGCCGCTACCGTAGCCTTTCAGGTTGGACTTCTTCATCACCGACTCGTACTGATGCGACATGAGGTGCGACTGCACCTGGGCCATGAAGTCCATGATCACGACCACCACGATCAGCAAGGAGGTACCGCCGAAGAAGAACGGCACGTTCCAGGCCACGATCAGGAACTGGGGCATCAGGGAAACCGCAGTGATGTACAGGGCACCGAACAGGGTCAGACGGGTCATGACCTTGTCGACATAGCGAGCGGTCTGCTCGCCAGGCCGAATGCCCGGCAGGAAGGCCCCCGACTTCTTGAGGTTGTCAGCGACATCCTTGGGGTTGAAGACCAGCGCTGTGTAAAAGAAGCAGAAGAATATCACCGCCGCGCCGAAAAGCAAGATGTACAGTGGCTGTCCCGGGCCGAGAGCCAGGGAGGCCGTCTGCAACCAGCCCAGCCCCTCGCCGGCACCGACCCACTGGCCGAGCGACGCGGGGAACAGCAGGATACTGGACGCGAAGATGGCCGGGATGACGCCCGCCATGTTGACCTTCAGCGGCAGATAGCTGCTCTGTCCAGCATACATCTTGTTACCCACCTGGCGGCGCGGATAGTTCACAGTGATGCGGCGCTGGCCGCGCTCGATGAACACCACGAAAGCCACAGTGGCGATACCCAGCACGGAAAGTGCCAGCAGCGGCAGCACATTCCAGGCACCGTCGTTGCGCGCCAGCTCGAAGGACTGGCCGACCGCACCCGGCAGACCCGCGACGATCCCCGAGAAGATCAACAGCGAAATGCCGTTGCCGATGCCTTTCTCGGTAATCTGCTCGCCCAACCACATCAGGAACACCGCACCGCACACGAAGGTGACCACGGCAGTGAAATAGAAGCTGAAGTCGGCCGTGTAGGCGATACCCTGGCCCGCCAGCCCGACGGACATGCCGACGGCCTGAATGAAGGCCAACAGCACCGTGCCGTAGCGGGTGTATTGGCTGATCTTGCGGCGACCGGCCTCGCCTTCCTTCTTCAACTGCTCGAGGTGGGGCGAGACCGCCGTCAACAGCTGCATGATGATCGACGCCGAGATGTAGGGCATGATGCCCAGGGCGAAGATGCTCATGCGCTCCAGTGCACCGCCCGAGAACATGTTGAACATGCCCAGGATGGTGCCCTGCTGCTCCCTGAACAAGGCAGCAAGCTGGTCAGGATTGATACCGGGCACGGGGATGTGGGCACCGATGCGGTACACCACGATGGCGAGGAGCACGAAGCGCAGGCGCGCCCAGAGTTCACCCAGACCGCTGCCCATCGCCGGCATGTTTCCTGACTTAGCCATTTAGTCCTCTACCTTGCCACCAGCGGCTTCGATCGCGGCACGGGCACCCTTGGTGACCTTGAGACCACGGACGGTGACCGCCTTGTTCAGTTCGCCGGAGAGGATCACCTTCGCATACTGCGTGGCGTCCTTGAGCACGTTGGCCTTCTTCAGGCTCTCCAGGTCGGCGATGTCGCCGTCGACCTTGGCCAGCTCGAACAGGCGCACTTCTTCGCTGACCAGCGACTTCATGGACGTGAAGCCGAACTTGGGCAGACGACGCTGCAGCGGCATCTGACCGCCCTCGAAACCGGGCTTCACCGTGCCACCGCTACGCGCTTTCTGACCCTTGTGACCACGGCCACCGGTCTTGCCCAGACCGGAGCCGATGCCACGGCCGACGCGCTTCTCGGCGTGCTTGGAGCCCGGTGCCGGGCTCAGGCTATTGAGTTTCATGGATTACTCTCCCTCAACACGCACAAGGTAGTTGACCTTGTGGATCATGCCGCGCACGGCGGGGGTGTCTTCCAGTTCGACCGTGTGACCGATACGGCGCAGACCCAGGCCCTTCATGGTGGCCTTGTGCTTGGCCAGGACGCCGATGGTGCTGCGGATCTGGGTAACCTTGATCGTTGCTGCCATGGTCTCTTACCCCGTGATCGCTTCGACGGACAGGCCGCGCTTGGCGGCGATGTCTTCCGGAGACTGCATGGAGGCAAGACCATTGATGGTCGCGCGCACCACATTCACCGGATTGGTGGAGCCGTAGCACTTGGCCAGGACGTCATGGACGCCGGCCAGTTCGAGCACGGAGCGCATGGCACCGCCGGCGATGATCCCGGTACCCTCGGAGGCCGGCTGCATGTACACCTTGGAGGCGCCGTGACGGGCCTTGACCGGGTACTGCAGCGTGCTGCCACTGAGGCTGACCTTGATCATGTTACGACGTGCCTGATCCATGGCCTTCTGGATCGCGACCGGCACTTCACGCGCCTTGCCGCGGCCGAAGCCAACGCGACCATTGCCATCGCCGACGACGGTCAGTGCGGTGAAGCCGAAAATACGACCACCCTTGACCACCTTGGCGACGCGGTTGACCTGCACGAGCTTTTCCTGCAGATCGCCGCCGTTCTGTTCATTCTTCGCCATCGTAAAACCCTTTAGAATTCCAGACCGCCTTCACGTGCGGCATCGGCCAGGGCCTTGACGCGGCCATGGTACTTGAAACCGGCACGATCGAAGGCCACCTGAGTGATGCCTGCTTCCTTAGCGCGTTCCGCAATCAGCGCACCCACCTTGGCGGCGGCGTCTGTATTGCCGGTACCGCCCTCGCGCAGAGCCTTGTCCAGCGTAGAAGCACTGGCCAGGACCTTGCCACCATCCGGCGAGATGATCTGCGCATAGATGTGACGCGGGGTACGGTTGACGCACAGGCGATACACGCCCAGCTCGCGAATCTTGGCGCGAGCGCGGCGGGCACGACGGAGACGAGATTCTTTCTTCGCGTTCATAACCCTGCCTTACTTCTTCTTGGCTTCTTTGCGGCGGACCTGCTCGTCGCCGTACCGGATACCCTTGCCCTTATAGGGCTCAGGCGGACGGAAGGCGCGGATTTCCGCGGCAACCTGGCCGAGCTTCTGCTTGTCCGCGCTCTTCAGCACGATGACGGTGTTCTTCGGCGTTTCCGCCGTGACACCCTCGGGCAGCGTGTACTCGACCGGGTGGGAGAAGCCCAGTGTCAGGTTGAGCGTCTTGCCACTTGCCTGGGCACGATAGCCGACGCCGTTGATCTCGAGGGACTTGGTGAAGCCCTCGGCGACACCGGTGACCAGATTCTGGACCAGTGCGCGAGTGGTACCGACCATTGCCCAGCTCTTGGCGGTTTCGCTCGGGTTGAAGGTCAACTGACCCTCTTCCTGACCGATCACCACGTCAGGGTGAACGGTCATGGCGAGTGAGCCCTGACCACCCTTGACGGTCAGCTGGTCGCCGTCGAGCTTGACCTCGACGCCACTGGGCAATTTAACCGGATATTTGGCTACGCGGGACATTCCAAACTCCTAGAATACGGTGCAGATGACTTCGCCACCGACACCGGCATGACGGGCCGCACGATCGGTCATCACGCCCTGGGAGGTGGAAACGATCGCGATCCCCATGCCATCGGCGACCTTCGGCAGCGCGTCCTTGCCCTTGTACGAGCGAAGGGACGGCTTGGAAACTCGCTGGATGTGCTCGATGACCGGCTTGCCCTCGAAGTACTTGAGGGTCACGGTCAACTCGGGCTTGGCCCCTTCAGCGACGGTGAAGTCGCTGATATAGCCCTCTTCCTTCAATACGCGGGCCAGCTCGACCTTGAGCTTGGAGGACGGCATGGTGACCGTCTCCTTGGTGGCCATCTGCGCATTGCGGATACGGGTGAACATATCCGCCAGCGTATCTTGCATGCTCATTACGTTGCGCTCCTGATGATTCTACGTGGCCGTTACCAGCTGGACTTCTTGAGTCCGGGAACGTCGCCACGCATGGCGGCTTCACGCAGCTTGTTGCGGCCGAGGCCGAACTTGTTGTAGAAGCCGTGCGGACGACCCGTGATACGGCAGCGGTTACGCTGGCGCACCGGGCTGGAGTCGCGCGGCAGCTGCTGCAACTTGAGCTGCGCCTCGAAGCGCTCGTCGTCGGAAGCGTTCACGTCGTTGATGATGGCCTTGAGTGACGCACGCTTGGCGGCGTACTTCTCGACCAGCTTGGTGCGCTTCAGTTCGCGCTCAACCATGCTTTTCTTTGCCATGATCCCACCCTTATTTCTTGAACGGGAAGTTCAGCGCGCTCAGCAGCGCACGGCCTTCTTCATCGGTGTTGGCAGTGGTGGTGACAGTGACATCCAGACCACGAATCCGGTCGATCTTATCATATTCGATCTCCGGGAAGATGATCTGCTCACGCACCCCCATGGAATAGTTGCCACGACCGTCGAAGGACTTCGGGTTGAGACCACGGAAGTCACGCACGCGGGGGATCGCGATGTTCACCAGGCGGTCCAGGAATTCCCACATCCGCGCACCGCGCAGCGTGACCTTGATTCCGATGGGCCAGCCTTCACGCACCTTGAAGCCCGCAATGGACTTACGTGCCTTGGTCACCATCGGCTTCTGACCGGAGAGCTTCTCCAGGTCACCGACGGCATTTTCGATCAGCTTCTTGTCGCTGGTCGCGTCGCCGATACCCATGTTGAGGGTCACCTTGGTGATCCGGGGCACCTGCATCACATTGGCGTAGCTGAACTGCTCTTGGAGTTGAGCCACCACCTCGTTCTGATAACGTTCTTTCAAGTTCGCCATTTTGCTACCCGACTCGCGTTAGGCGTCGATCTGCGTCTGCGTCGACTTGTAGATACGTACCTTGGTACCGTCTTCCTGGATCTGGAAGCCGACGCGATCCGCCTTACCGGTCTCCTGATTGAAGATGGCTACGTTGGACGCGTGAATCGGAGCCTCGCGCTCGACGATACCGCCCTGGTTGCCCGCCATGGGATTGGGCTTGGTGTGACGCTTGATCATGTTCACACCGGACACGACATAGCGATCGTCTTTGAGAACGCGCTTGATCGTGCCACGCTTGCCCTTGTCCTTGCCGGCAATGACGATCACTTCATCGTCACGTTTGATCTTTTGCATATCCGCCTCGCTCCTTACAGCACTTCAGGCGCCAAGGAAATGATCTTCATGAACTTCTCGGTACGAAGCTCACGAGTGACCGGCCCAAAGATACGGGTCCCGATCGGCTGTTCGTTGGTGTTGTTCAACAGAACCGCCGCATTTCCATCGAAGCGGATCAGCGACCCGTCACCACGACGGACGCCACTACGGGTGCGAACCACTACCGCCTTGAGGACCTGGCCTTTCTTGACCTTGCCCCGCGGAATGGCTTCTTTCACCGTGACCTTGATGATGTCGCCCACGCGCGCATAGCGACGGTGTGAACCGCCCAGCACCTTGATGCATTGCACCCGGCGCGCGCCGCTGTTGTCGGCGACATCCAGCATTGTCTGAGTCTGAATCATCGGTTTTCTCCAAACCTAATCTGACCGCACTGCTCCGAAGAAGGCCGAACTCAGCCCTTGGCCTGCTCGACCACTTCGACCAGCGTCCAGGCTTTCTTCTTCGACAGGGGACGCGATTCCGCAATGGAAACGGTGTCGCCGGCCTTCGCCTGATTCTGCGCGTCATGGGCATGCAGCTTGGTGGAGCGTTTCACGTACTTGCCGTAAATCGGATGACGCTCACGGCGCTCGATCATCACGACGATGGACTTGTCCATCTTGTCGCTCACCACCTTGCCGGTGAGCATACGGGGTTTCTTCTCTTCGGCCATCTCAGTCACCTGCCTTCTCGTTGAGCACAGTCTTCACACGGGCGATATCCCGACGGACCTGCTTGAGCAGATGGAACTGGCTGAGTTGGCCGGTGGCCTTCTGCATGCGCAGGTTGAACTGCTCGCGGAGGAGTTCGAAGAGCTGCTCGCGCAGTTCCTCTACTGTCTTTTCACGAATTTCCTGGGCTTTCATCACATCACCGTCCGTTTCACAAAGGTGGTGGAGACCGGGAACTTCTGAGCGGCCAGGCCGAATGCCTCACGCGCCAGCTCTTCGGAAACGCCCTCGATCTCGTAAAGGACACGGCCTGGCTGGATCTGTGCGACCCAGTACTCCACGGAGCCCTTACCCTTACCCATACGGACCTCCAAGGGCTTCTTGGAGACCGGCTTGTCCGGGAAGACCCGGATCCAGATCTTGCCGCCACGCTTGACGTGACGCGTGATGGCACGACGACCAGCTTCGATCTGGCGGGCGGTGACGCGACCGCGCCCGGTGGCTTTCAGGCCATATTCGCCGAAGCTCACCTTGTTTCCGCGATGCGCCAGGCCACGGTTGCGGCCCTTCATCATCTTGCGGAATTTCGTACGCTTGGGTTGTAACATCGATTCGCTCTCCCCTTACCTGGAACCTTTCTTCTTGGAGGGCGCGGCCTGCGGCTGTTTGGCCTTGGCGCGGACCTCTTCGATGCCCCCGAGGATTTCACCCTTGAAGATCCATACCTTGACGCCGATGACGCCGTAGGTGGTGTGGGCTTCGTAGGTGGCGTAATCGATGTCCGCGCGCAGGGTGTGCAGCGGGACTCGACCTTCGCGATACCATTCGGTACGGGCGATTTCCGCGCCACCGAGACGACCGGAGAGCATCACCTTGATGCCGCCGGCGCCCAGGCGCATGGAGTTCTGCACCGCACGCTTCATGGCACGACGGAACATCACGCGACGCTCGAGTTGGCCGGCGATGTTCTGCGCGACGAGCTTGGCGTCGAGTTCCGGCTTGCGAACCTCTTCGATGTTGACGTGCACCGGCACACCCATCATCTGGGTAACGTCGCGACGCAGGCGATCGACATCCTCACCCTTCTTGCCAATCACGATGCCCGGACGGGCGGTGTGAATGGTGATGCGTGCATTGTTCGCCGGACGCTCGATGTGGATGTGGCTCACGGACGCATTCTTCAGACGTTCCTCGAGGAAGCGACGTACTTCGAGGTCGTTGTTCAGCTTGTCGGCATAGGCACCGCGCTCGGCGTACCACACCGAGGTATGATCCTTGACGATACCCAGCCGAATACCTGTCGGATTTACTTTCTGACCCATCTGGTCGACTCCTACTTCTCGGCTACCTTGACGGTGATGTGGCAGGTGCGCTTCAAGATTCGATCCGCACGGCCCTTGGCGCGCGGCTGGATGCGCTTGAGCGTCATGCCCTCATCGACGCAGATGGTCGAGACACGCAGCTCGTCGATGTCCATGCCGTTGTTTTCTTCCGCGTTCGCGATGGCGGACTGCAGCACCTTCTTGACCAGCTTGGCAGCCTTCTTCGGTGAGAAGGTCAGCAGGTCGAGTGCTTCGGCGACCGGTCTACCGCGCACCTGGTCAGCCACCAAACGGGCCTTCTGGGCGGATAAACGAGCGCCACGCAGCTTAGCTGTGACTTCCATCTCTCAATCCTCTCTGGCTTACCGTTTGGCTTTCTTGTCCGCCGCATGACCGCGATAGGTGCGGGTGGCAGCGAATTCGCCCAGCTTGTGGCCAACCATTTCCTCGGAGACATGCACCGGGACGTGTTGGCGACCGTTATGGACTGCAATGGTGAGCCCGACCATGTTGGGCAGGATCATCGAACGACGCGACCAGGTCTTGATCGGTTTGCGGTCGTTCTTCTCCACTGCAGTCTCAACCTTCTTCAACAGATGAAGGTCAATAAAGGGACCTTTCTTCAGTGAACGTGGCACAGCCGTTACCTCTTAATGTCTTGGCGTTAGATCTCAGTTCCGGGCCTTGCGGCGACGAACGATCAGATTGTCGGTGCGCTTGTTCTTGCGGGTCTTGTGGCCCTTGGTGGGTACGCCCCACGGGGTCACCGGATGACGACCACCGCTGGTGCGGCCTTCACCGCCACCATGCGGGTGATCCACCGGGTTCATGGCCACGCCGCGAACCGTCGGACGCACACCTCTCCAGCGCTTCGCACCGGCCTTGCCAAGCTGACGCAGGCTGTGCTCGGAATTGCTCACTTCACCGAGAGTCGCACGGCACTCGGCCAGCACCTTGCGCATTTCGCCGGAACGCAGGCGCAGCGAAGCGTAGTTGCCTTCGCGAGCGACCAGCTGGGCGCTGGTGCCGGCACTGCGAGCGATCTGCGCGCCCTTGCCGGGCTTGAGTTCGATGCAATGCACGGTGGAGCCCACCGGAATGTTGCGCAGCGGCAAGGTATTGCCCTTCTTGATCGCCGCATTGACACCGGACTCGAGGGTATCGCCACTCTTCACGCCCTTGGGCGCGATGATGTAACGACGCTCGCCGTCCAGATACTTCAACAGTGCGATATGGGCACTGCGGTTCGGGTCGTATTCGATGCGCTCGACGACGGCGGGAATGCCGTCCTTGGTACGCTTGAAATCGACCAGACGATAGTGTTGACGGTGACCACCGCCCACGTGACGGGTGGTGATGCGACCGTTGTTGTTACGCCCACCGGACTTGGACTGCTTCTCCAATAGCGCGGCGTAGGGCCGGCCCTTGTAGATCTCGTCGTTGACGACCTTGACGACGTGACGACGACCGGCGGATGTGGGTTTAGTCTTGACTACTGCCATGATCCGTACTCCTGCCCTTATTCGGCGCCAGAGAAGTCTTCGAGCGTCTCGCCCGCGGCCAGGGTCACGTACGCCTTGCGGTAACCCTTGCGCTGACCGACACCATGTGCGGTGCGCTTGGTCTTGCCCTTCATGTTAAGGACTTGCACACGATCGACCTTCTTGCCGAACAAAGCCTGCACGGCCTTCTTGATTTCCGGCTTGGTCGCATCATCGGCCACCTTGAACACGTACTGGTTGTTCTCGGCGGCGAAGGCGGCCTTCTCGGTCATGTGCGGACCAAGCAGAACCTTGAATACGCGTTCCTGGTTCATGC
Source organism: Litchfieldella rifensis (assembly GCF_042646605.1). NCBI lineage: Bacteria > Pseudomonadati > Pseudomonadota > Gammaproteobacteria > Oceanospirillales > Halomonadaceae > Litchfieldella > Litchfieldella rifensis. The sequence goes on from NZ_JBHRUG010000023.1 coordinate 64,457, forward strand.
CAGCTTCTCCTCGAATTTGCGCAGAGCGGAGACGGTGACCAGCACCTTGTCGAAGGCGACCAGGCTCACCGGATCGGCGGCAGCGACGTCCACCACATCCACGTTGGGGATGTTGCGGGCGGCCAGATACAGCTTCTCGTCGACTTCCTCGGTGACGATCAGCACTTTCTCCAGATCAAGCTCCTTGAGCTTGGCGACCAGTTGCTTGGTCTTGGGCGCCTCGACGGTGATCTCGTCGACGGCCACCAGGCGCTCCTGACGCACCAGCTCGGAGAGGATCGAGCGCATCGCCGCACGATACATCTTGCGGTTGACCTTCTGCGAATGGTCCTGCGGACGGGCCGCGAAGGTCACCCCACCGCTACGCCACAGCGGCGAGCGGATGGTACCGGCACGCGCACGACCGGTGCCTTTCTGACGCCACGGCTTCTTGCCACCACCGCGCACGTCGGAACGGTTCTTCTGGGCGCGGGTGCCCTGACGACCACCGGCCAGATAGGCGGTGACGACCTGATGCACCAGCGCTTCGTTGAATTCATTGCCAAAGGTTGCATCGGACACTTCGACAGTGCCGGCGCTTGCACCTGCAAGATTCAGATTCATCGGTCCTAACCCCCTCAGCGAGCTTTCACGGCAGAGCGCACGACGACATCGCTACCCGGCGCACCAGGGACAGCACCCTTGATGAGCAGCAGATTGCGTTCGGCATCGACGCGGACGACTTCCAGGCTCTGCACGGTGCAGCGGACGTTACCCATCTGACCGGCCATCTTCTTGCCCTTGAAAACGCGGCCCGGTGTCTGGCACATGCCGATGGAACCCGGCGCACGATGCGACAGGGAGTTACCGTGGCTGTTGTCCTGGGTGCGGAAATTCCAGCGCTTGACGGCGCCCTGGAAACCCTTGCCCTTGGAGGTGCCGGTCACGTCGATCTTCTGACCAGCTTCGAAGAGGGATACGGTGAGCTCGCCGCCCACTGCCGGAGTCTCATCGCCTTCTGCCAGACGAAACTCCATCAGCGTACGACCGGCCTCGGTACCTGCCTTGGCGAACTGTCCAGCCTGTGCCTTGGTCAGGTGCTTGGCCTTGCGGGAACCGGTTGTCACCTGCACCGCGCTGTAGCCGTCGCTTTCAACGGTCTTGACGCGAGTCACGCGGTTAGGTTCAACCTCGATCACGGTTACGGGCACGGAAGCGCCATCTTCGGTAAAGACACGGGTCATCCCGGCCTTTTTACCGACCAAACCGATAGTCATGTTCAGTCTCCTATAGTGTACGGGGCTATCACCCGCTATGGCTGCCCTTTCCAGAGCATTCCACTAGCACATTGTGTGACGCCATCCCGGCGTGGCGGCGGCTGCTCGACGAGCGGCTTGCCGCGAGTGTCTAGTGTGGTATCAGTCGAGTTTGATCTGCACGTCCACGCCGGCGGCGAGGTCGAGTTTCATCAGTGCGTCGACGGTCTTTTCTGTGGGTTCGACGATGTCGAGCACACGCTTGTGAGTGCGAATCTCATACTGATCGCGCGCGTCCTTGTTGACGTGCGGAGAGATCAGAATGGTGTAACGCTCACGATTGGTCGGCAGCGGGATCGGACCCCGCACCTGAGCACCGGTACGCTTGGCGGTTTCGACGATCTCCGCGGCGGACTGATCGATCAGGCGATGGTCGAAAGCCTTCAACCGAATGCGAATCTTCTGGTTCTGCATTTGCCCTAAACTCCAATGGATGTCGACGGCGCGAGCCGTCTACCCACGCATTCAAAGGATGCGCATTATAGGCATGCCCGTCACCCGAGTCAAACACTTGGGCGAAAACATGCGCAGAAAGGGGGCTCCACGAGGAGCCCCCTTCGATCATCGGGTGAGCCTAAGGCTTACTGGACGATCTTGGAGACAACACCGGCACCCACGGTGCGGCCACCTTCACGGATGGCGAAGCGCAGACCGTCTTCCATGGCGATCGGTGCGATCAGGGTGACAACCATCTTGACGTTGTCGCCCGGCATGACCATCTCGACACCTTCCGGCAGTTCACAGGTACCGGTGACGTCGGTGGTACGGAAGTAGAACTGCGGACGGTAGCCCTTGAAGAAGGGAGTGTGACGACCGCCCTCTTCCTTGGACAGGATGTAGACTTCGGACTCGAACACGGTGTGCGGCGTGATGCTGCCCGGCTTGGCCAGCACCTGGCCACGCTCGACGTCGTCACGCTTGGTGCCACGCAGCAGGGCGCCGATGTTCTCGCCGGCACGACCTTCATCGAGCAGCTTACGGAACATCTCGACACCGGTCACCACGGTCTTGGTGGTGTCGCGGATACCCACGATCTCGACTTCTTCACCGCTCTTGACGATACCGCGCTCGACACGACCGGTGACCACGGTGCCGCGGCCGGAGATGGAGAACACGTCTTCGATCGGCATCAGGAACGGCTGGTCGATGGCACGCTCCGGCTCCGGGATATATTCGTCCAGGGCCTTGATCAGGTTGGCAACGGCAGTGGTACCCATGCCGTTGTCGTCCTTGCCTTCCAGCGCCATCAGGGCAGAACCGATGATGATCGGGGTGTCGTCACCCGGGAAGTCGTACTCGGACAGCAGTTCGCGCACTTCCATCTCGACCAGCTCGAGCAGCTCTTCGTCATCGACCATGTCGGCCTTGTTCAGGAACACGACGATGTACGGCACGCCGACCTGGCGAGACAGCAGGATGTGCTCGCGAGTCTGCGGCATGGGGCCGTCGGCGGCGGAACACACCAGGATAGCACCGTCCATCTGCGCCGCGCCGGTGATCATGTTCTTGACGTAGTCAGCGTGTCCCGGGCAGTCGACGTGTGCGTAGTGGCGCTGCTCGGACTGGTACTCAACGTGAGCGGTGGCGATGGTGATGCCGCGCTCACGCTCTTCCGGAGCATTGTCGATGGAGTCGAACTGGCGCCATTCGCCGCCGAACACCTCGGCAGAAACGCGAGTCAGGGCCGCAGTCAGTGTGGTCTTGCCGTGGTCGACGTGACCGATGGTGCCGACGTTGACGTGCGGTTTGGAACGTTCAAATTTTTCCTTAGCCACTGCTATAACCTCTTTACGTTAGCTAACGGTTAACCGTTCTGGTTGATGACGGCTTCAACGACGCTGGAGGGCGCCTCGTCGTACTTCGCAAACTCCATGGTGTAGCTTGCGCGGCCCTGGGTCTGAGAACGCAGGTCGGTCGCATAACCGAACATCTCGCCCAGCGGCACCATTGCGCGGATGATCTTGCCCGAAGACGAGTCATCCATGCCCTGCACCAGACCGCGACGACGGTTAAGATCGCCCATGACGTCACCCATGAAATCCTCGGGGGTCACGACTTCGACCTTCATCATCGGCTCCAGCAGCACGGCCTTGGCCTTCTTGGCACCTTCTTTGATCGCCATGGAAGCAGCGATCTTGAACGCGGTCTCATTGGAGTCCACGTCGTGATAGGAGCCATCGTACAGCGTGACCTTGACGTCGATCATCGGATAACCCGCGATGACACCGTTCTGCAGCTGCTCATAGGCCCCTTTCTCGACGGCCGGCACGTATTCCTTGGGAACCACGCCGCCGACGATTTCGGACGCGAACTTGAAGTGCATGTCTTCGTCGTCGCCCTTGTCCGCCTCGGTCAGCGGCTCGATGCGCAGCCACACGTGACCGAACTGACCACGACCACCGGACTGACGCACGAACTTGCCTTCCTGCTCGACGCTACCGCGAATGGTTTCGCGATACGCCACCTGCGGCTTGCCGATATTGGCCTCGACCTTGAACTCGCGACGCATGCGGTCGACGATGATGTCGAGGTGCAACTCGCCCATGCCGGAGATGATGGTCTGGCCGGTTTCCTCGTCGGTCTTGACGCGGAACGACGGGTCCTCCTGGGCGAGCTTGCCCAGTGCCACGCCCATCTTCTCCTGGTCGGCCTTGGACTTCGGCTCCACGGCCACCGAGATGACTGGATCCGGGAACTCCATGCGCTCGAGAACGATCTTGTTCTCGATGTCGCACAGGGTATCGCCGGTCGTCACGTCCTTGAGGCCGATACAGGCGGCGATATCACCAGCGTAGACTTCCTTGATCTCCTCGCGCGAATTGGAATGCATCTGCACGATACGGCCGACGCGCTCCTTCTTCTGCTTGACGGAGTTGTAGACGCTGTCGCCGGACTTCAACACCCCGGAGTAGACGCGGATGAAGGTCAGGGTACCAACGAACGGATCGGTGGCGATCTTGAATGCCAATGCCGAGAAGGGAGCGCTATCGTCCGCTTCGCGGGTTTCGATAGTGCCGTCCTTGTCGTCCAGCTCACCCTCGATGGCCTTGACCTCGGTGGGTGACGGCATGTACTCGATCACGCCATCCAAAACGGCCTGCACGCCCTTGTTCTTGAACGCCGAGCCGCAGGTGACCAGCACGATCTCGTTGTCCAGCGTGCGACGACGCAGGCCAGCCTTGATCTCCTCGTTGGTCAGCTCGCCCCCTTCGAGGTATTTGTCCATCAACTCTTCGGACGCCTCGGCGGCGGCTTCGATCATCTCTTCACGATACTGCTCGGCGGTTTCGCGCAGTTCGTCGGGAATCTCGACCAGGTCATAGGTCATGCCCAGGTCGTCTTCGTTCCACAGGATGGCCTTCATCTGGATCAGATCGACCACGCCCTTGAAGTCGTCCTCGGCGCCCCAGTTGATCTGAATCGGCACCGCATTGGCGTTGAGCCGTTCCTTGAGCTGATCGACGACCATGAAGAAGTCGGCGCCGGCACGGTCCATCTTGTTGACGAACACCATGCGCGGAACTTCGTACTTGTTGGCCTGACGCCAAACGGTTTCGGTCTGCGGCTGCACACCCGAGCTGCCGCACAGCACCACCACGGCACCGTCGAGCACGCGCAGCGAACGCTCGACCTCGATGGTGAAGTCGACGTGCCCCGGGGTGTCGATGATGTTGATGCGGTGCTCATCGAACTGCTTGTTCATGCCCTGCCAGAAGCAGGTCGTCGCCGCGGAGGTGATCGTGATGCCACGCTCCTGCTCCTGCTCCATCCAGTCCATGGTGGCGGCACCATCATGAACCTCGCCGACCTTGTGAGACAGGCCGGTATAGAACAGGACACGCTCGGTAGTGGTGGTCTTCCCGGCGTCGACGTGGGCAACGATACCGATATTGCGGTAACGCTTGAGCGGAGTCTTACGTGCCACGATGGAATTCCCCGTTGATTAAAAAGCGATGCTTTTTAGAAGCGATAGTGAGAGAAGGCCTTGTTGGCTTCTGCCATGCGATGCACGTCTTCACGCTTCTTCACAGCAGCGCCCTTGCCTTCGGCGGCGTCCAGCATTTCACCGGCAAGACGTTGCACCATGGTCTTCTCACCACGATTACGGGCAGCGTCTACAAGCCAGCGCATGGCCAGCGCCTGACGGCGGGAGGGACGGACTTCCACAGGCACCTGGTAAGTAGCACCACCGACACGGCGAGACTTGACCTCGACCATCGGCTGGATGCTTTCCAGCGCCTTGTCGAAGATTTCCAGCGGCTCTTCCTTGCTACGCTCGGCAACCTTGTCCAGCGCACCGTAGACGATGCGCTCAGCTACGGACTTCTTGCCGCTGACCATCAGGTGATTCATGAACTTTGCCAGACGCTCGCTTCCGAATTTCGGATCCGGAAGGATTTCGCGTTTTGCAGCAACTCTTCTTCTAGGCATGATAAGCCCTCAGGTAAAGGGTCCTTCAGGTAAACTCGAAACTCCCGCCCGCAGTGGCTCTGACTGGGCGACGCTCGACCTTACTCTTATCTGACCGTTGCGATTCTGTGTGTAAGGCGTCCGATTCTGCTGACAGGCTTACGCCTTGGGACGCTTGGTGCCGTACTTGGAACGCCCCTGCTTACGGTTCTGGACGCCGGAAGTGTCGAGGGCACCGCGCACGGTGTGATAACGCACACCCGGCAAGTCCTTGACACGGCCGCCGCGGATCAACACCACAGAGTGCTCCTGCAGGTTGTGACCTTCGCCACCGATGTAGGAGGACACCTCGAAACCGTTGGTCAGGCGAACACGGCACACCTTACGCAGTGCGGAGTTCGGCTTCTTCGGGGTGGTGGTGTAGACGCGGGTGCAGACGCCGCGCTTCTGCGGGCAGGCCTGCAGCGCCGGCACGTCGCTCTTGGCGACGGGACGCTTGCGCGGCTTGCGCACGAGCTGATTGATAGTTGCCATGGTCTGTAGCTGACTCCAATGGTTGCCTTGGCCTTTTACAGCAGGCGCGGGCGTACCCACCCCACTATTAAAGGCTGCGCATTCTACTGTCTTGTGACGACCGTCGTCAAGGCCGACGCCCGATGGGCGCCGGCCGACACGAGGCTCGCCTAGATATCGTCGTCATCGGCATCGAGGGCGGTGAGCTGGGCGCCCAGCTCCTGCTCGACGTCGTAGGCCGACGGATGGAGCGTACGCTCGGCGTCTTCACGCTTGCGCTTGCGCTCCGCATGGTGAGTAAGGCCGGTACCGGCCGGGATCAAACGTCCCACCACCACGTTTTCCTTCAGGCCGCGCAGGTAGTCACGCTTGCCGGTCACCGCCGCTTCGGTCAACACCCGGGTGGTCTCCTGGAAGGAGGCCGCGGAGATGAATGACTCGGTGGCCAGGCTGGCCTTGGTGATACCCAGCAGCAGGCGTTCGTACTTGGCCGGGAACCTGTCTTCCTGGACCAGCCGTGCGTTTTCTTCCAACACCCGCACCAGCTCGACCTGATCACCGGTGATGAAGCTCGAATCACCGGCATCGGTGATCTCGACCTTGCGCAGCATCTGACGCACGATGACTTCGATGTGCTTGTCGTTGATGCCCACCCCCTGCAGGCGGTAGACCTCCTGCACCTCGGCGGTGACGTACTTGGCCAGCTCCGCGACACCCAGCAGGCGCAGAATGTCGTGCGGGTTGCTGGGGCCGTCGGAGATCACCTCGCCCTTCTCGACCATTTCACCCTCGAACACCGCGATCTGCCGCCACTTGGGTATCAGCATCTCGAACGGATCGCCGGACTCCGGAGTGATGGTCAGGCGACGCTTGCCCTTGGTCTCCTTGCCGAAGCTGATAACGCCACTGACCTCGGCGAGGATCGCCGGTTCCTTGGGCTTGCGTGCCTCGAACAGGTCGGCGACTCGCGGCAGACCCCCAGTGATGTCCTTGTTGGCGGACGCCTCCACTGGAATACGTGCGACGATCTCCCCGATGCCGATGCTGGCGCCGTTCTCCGCCGAGACAATGGCCTTGCCGGGCAGCAGATACTGTACCGGCGTATTGGAGCCCGGCAATGAGACATGCTGACCGCCGTCATCGGTGAGCATGATCATCGGCCGCTTGTCACGGCCGGCAGCCGGACGCGCGGCGGACTCGATGACCTCGATCGATGACAGACCGGTCATCTCGTCCACGCTGCGGTGGATGGAGATGCCCTCGTCCATGTCGATGTACTGCACCTTGCCCTCGACCTCGGCGACGATCGGGTGGGTGTGCGGATCCCACTTGGCCACCGCCTGGCCGGCCTCGACCTGCTCGCCGTCCTTGACGGAGAGTTCGGCGCCGTAGGGAAGCTTGTAATACTCCCGTTCGCGACCATGTTCGTCGGCCACCGCCAGGGCACTGGAACGGGACACCACCACCAGCTTGCCGTCGGCACGTTCCACCGACTTGATGTTGTGCAGACGCACCTTGCCGCCATGCTTGACCTGAACGCTGTCCACCGCCGAGGCCCGCGAGGCGGCACCACCGATGTGGAACGTACGCATGGTCAGCTGGGTGCCCGGTTCGCCGATCGACTGGGCGGCAATGACGCCCACGGCCTCGCCGATGTTGACCTGGTGACCGCGCGCCAGGTCGCGACCGTAACAGGCCGAGCACACGCCGTGGGCGGTATCGCAGGTGATGGTGCTGCGCACCACGATTTCATCGACACCCATGGTATCGAGCTCGGCACACCAGGCCTCGTCGAGCAGGGTGCCCTTGGGAATCAGCACCTCGTCGGTAGCCGGATCGATGACGTCCTGCGCCACCACGCGACCCAGGACGCGCTGGGCCAGCGAGACGATGATGTCACCACCCTCGATGATGGGATGCAGCGTCAGGCCTTCCTCGGTGCCACAATCGCTTTCCGTGATCACCAGGTCCTGGGCCACATCGACCAGGCGACGGGTCAGGTAACCGGAGTTGGCGGTCTTGAGCGCAGTATCCGCCAGACCCTTACGGGCGCCGTGGGTGGAGATGAAGTACTGAAGTACGTTCAAACCCTCACGGAAGTTGGCGGTAATCGGCGTCTCGATGATCGACCCATCCGGCTTGGCCATCAGGCCACGCATGCCCGCCAGCTGGCGGATCTGGGCGGCACTACCACGCGCCCCGGAGTCGGCCATGATGAACACGCTGTTGAAGGAATCCTGCTCGACCTCGGTGCCCTCGCGGTCGACGACGGTCTCCTTGGAGATACCCGCCATCATCGCCTTGGCCACCTTGTCGTTGGCCTTGGACCAGATATCGATGACCTTGTTGTACTTCTCGCCCGCGGTCACCAGACCGGAGGAGAACTGATCCTCGATCTCCTTCACCTCGTCCTCGGCGGCATCGACGATACCCTTCTTGGCATCGGGAATGACGAAGTCATTGACGCCGATGGAGGCACCGGACCAAGTGGCCAGGCGGAAGCCGGTGTACATCAGTTGGTCGGCGAAGATCACCGTCTCCTTGAGACCGGTGCGACGATAGACCTCGTTGATCAGCCGGGAAATCGCCTTCTTCTTCATCGGCTGGTCGACCAGCTCGAAGGGCGCGCCCTTGGGCAGGATCCGGAACAGCAGTGCGCGACCGACGGTGGTGTCGAAGATCGATTGCTTCTTGACCAGTTCACCGCCCTCTTCCTCGGGCAGATGCTCGGTCAGGCGCACCTTGACCCGGGCGTGCAGCGACACGCTCTGGGTGCCGAACGCCCGCTCGACCTCGTTGAGGTTGGCGAACACCATGCCCTCGCCCTTGGCGTTGATCTTCTCACGGGTCATGTAATACAGACCCAGCACCACATCCTGCGACGGCACGATGATCGGCTCGCCGTTGGCCGGTGACAGCACGTTGTTGGTGGCCATCATCAGCGCACGGGCCTCGAGCTGCGCTTCCAGGGTCAGCGGCACGTGGACCGCCATCTGGTCGCCGTCGAAGTCGGCGTTATAGGCGGCACACACCAGCGGGTGCAGCTGGATCGCCTTGCCCTCGATGAGCAGGGGCTCGAACGCCTGGATACCCAGGCGGTGCAGGGTCGGCGCGCGGTTGAGCAGCACCGGATGTTCGCGGATGACGTCGGCGAGGATGTCCCACACCTCCGGCAGTTCGCGCTCGACCATCTTCTTGGCGGCCTTGATGGTCGAGGCCTGCCCGCTGGACTGCAGCTTGGAATAGATGAACGGCTTGAACAGTTCGAGCGCCATCTTCTTGGGCAGGCCACACTGGTGCAGGCGCAGGGTCGGACCCACGGTGATCACCGAGCGGCCGGAGTAGTCGACACGCTTGCCCAGCAGGTTCTGGCGGAAACGCCCCTGCTTGCCCTTGATCATGTCGGCCAGCGACTTCAACGGGCGCTTGTTGGAGCCGGTGATGGCACGGCCGCGGCGTCCGTTGTCGAGCAGCGCATCGACCGACTCCTGCAGCATGCGCTTCTCGTTGCGCACGATGATGTCCGGGGCATTGAGATCGAGCAGGCGCTTCAGTCGGTTGTTGCGGTTGATCACACGACGGTACAGATCGTTGAGATCCGAGGTCGCGAAGCGACCGCCGTCCAGCGGCACCAGCGGACGCAGGTCGGGCGGCAGCACCGGCAGCACTTCCATGACCATCCACGCCGGATCGTTGCCGGACTTGTGGAAAGCCTCCAGCAGCTTGAGGCGCTTGGAGAGCTTCTTGATCTTGGTTTCGGAGTTGGTCTGCGGAATTTCCTCGCGTAGCCGGTCGATCTCTTCGCCCAGGTCGATGTCCTTGAGCAGCGCCTGCACGGCCTCGGCACCCATCCGCGCATCGAAGTCGTCACCGAACTCTTCCAGCGCTTCGAAGTACTGCTCGTCGTTGAGCAACTGGCCGCGCTCCAGGGTCGTCATGCCCGGATCGATGACCACGAAGCTCTCGAAGTACAGCACCCGCTCGATATCGCGCAGGGTCATGTCGAGGAACATGCCGATACGTGACGGCAACGACTTGAGGAACCAGATGTGCGCGACGGGGCTGGCCAGCTCGATATGGCCCATGCGCTCACGGCGCACCGCTGCCTTGGTCACCTCGACGCCACACTTCTCGCAGATGATGCCGCGGTGCTTCATGCGCTTGTACTTGCCGCACAGGCACTCGTAGTCCTTCACCGGGCCGAAGATCTTGGCACAGAACAGGCCGTCACGCTCCGGCTTGAAGGTACGGTAGTTGATGGTCTCGGGCTTCTTGACCTCGCCGTAGGACCAGGAGCGGATCATGTCCGGCGACGCGAGCGTAATCTTGATCGCGTCGAACTCTTCGGACTGTGCCTGCGATTTGAGGACTTTCACCAAATCTTTCATGGGGTCGGCTCCGTTGCGGAGTTGTCATAGGCGAGGGCGGCAATACGTCCGCCCCCGCGGACCGTCATTCTCGAGTGCGTCGGCACTTAGCCTTCCAGCTCGATATCGATACCCAGCGAGCGGATTTCCTTCACCAGCACATTGAAGGATTCCGGCATACCCGCCTGCATGGTGTGGTCGCCATCGACGATGCTCTTGTACATCTTGGTACGCCCTTCCACATCGTCGGACTTGACCGTCAGCATCTCCTGGAGGGTATAGGCTGCGCCGTAGGCTTCCAGGGCCCAGACCTCCATCTCACCGAAGCGCTGACCACCGAACTGCGCCTTGCCGCCCAGCGGTTGCTGGGTGACCAGCGAGTAGGAGCCGGTGGAACGCGCATGCATCTTGTCGTCGACCAGGTGGTTCAGCTTCAACATGTACATGTAGCCCACTGTCACCGGCCGGTCGAATGCCTCACCGGTACGGCCGTCGTAAAGCGCCATCTGACCGGATTCCGGCAACTCGGCAAGGTTCAGCAGGTGTTTGATCTCATGCTCCTTGGCCCCGTCGAACACCGGTGAAGCCATCGGCACGCCGCCCTGCAGGTTCTTGGCCAGGGCGATGACCTCCTCGTCGGACAACGAGTCGAGGTCCTCCTCGCGGGTATGCGGCGAGTTGTAGATGTTATCCAGAAACTCGCGGATCTCGGCCACTTGCTGCTCGCGAGCCTCGCGCAGCATGCGCTCGATCTTCATGCCCAGACCGCGCGCCGCCATGCCCAGGTGAGTCTCGAGCACCTGACCGACGTTCATGCGCGACGGCACGCCCAGCGGGTTGAGGACGATGTCGACCGGCTCGCCGTTCTCGTCGAAGGGCATGTCCTCGATCGGCATGATCGCCGAAATGACGCCCTTGTTACCGTGACGGCCGGCCATCTTGTCGCCCGGCTGAATGCGACGCTTGACCGCCATGTAGACCTTGACGATCTTGAGCACGCCCGGTGCCAGGTCGTCGCCCTGAGTGAGCTTGCGCTTCTTGTCCTCGAAGCGCTCGTCCATCTCCTTGCGACGGTTCTCGAGTTGCTCGTCGGCCTGAGCCAGCAGTTCATTGAGTGCTTCATCCTGCATGCGCAACTTGAACCACTGCTGGCGCGGCAACTCTTCCAGATAGTCGTCGGAGAGCACATCACCCTTGTTGAGCTTGGGCCCACCGTTGACCACCTGGCTGGACAGCGTGCGCTTGAGGCGCTCGAAGGTGGCATCCTCGGCGATGCGGTAGGTCTCCTGCAGGTCCTTGCGGACCTCATCGAGCTGCATCTGCTCGATGGCCAAGGCCCGGGAATCCTTCTCCACACCATCGCGAGTGAAGACCTGGACATCGATGACGGTGCCGCGCATGCCGGTCGGCGCACGCAGGGACGTATCCTTCACGTCAGAGGCCTTCTCACCGAAGATCGCCCGCAGCAGCTTTTCTTCCGGGGTCAACTGGGTCTCGCCCTTGGGCGTGACCTTGCCGACCAGGATGTCGCCGGGCCCGACCTCGGCGCCGATGTAGACCACGCCGGCCTCATCGAGCTTGGACAACGCGGACTCACCGACGTTGGGAATGTCCGAGGTGATCTCCTCGGCACCCAGCTTGGTGTCGCGCGACACGCAGGTCAGTTCCTGGATGTGGATGGTGGTGAAGCGATCCTCCTGCACCACACGCTCCGAGACCAGGATCGAGTCCTCGAAGTTGTAACCGTTCCACGGCATGAAGGCGATGCGCATGTTCTGACCCAGAGCCAGGTCACCCATGTCGACGGACGGGCCGTCGGCGAGAATATCGCCGCGCGCCACCACATCTCCGGGGCGCACGATGGGGCGCTGGTTCATGCATGTGTTCTGGTTGGACCGCACATACTTGGTCAAGTTGTAGATATCGACGCCGGCTTCGCCGCCGATGATCTCGTCCTCGTTGATCCGCACCACGATACGCTTGGCGTCAACCGAGTCGATGACCCCGCCGCGGCGCGCCACGGCGCAGACGCCCGAGTCGCGGGCGACGAAGCGCTCCATGCCGGTACCCACCAACGGCTTGTCGGCACGCAGGGTCGGTACCGCCTGGCGCTGCATGTTCGAGCCCATCAAGGCGCGGTTGGCATCGTCATGCTCGAGGAACGGGATCAGGGCCGCGGCCACCGATACCACCTGGCGCGGCGACACATCCATCAGGGTGACCTTGTCCGGCGCCATGAAGGTGGTCTCGCCCCGGTGGCGGACCTGGACCAGGTCATCGACCAGCTTGTTCGACTCGTCGACGGTGGCCGAGGCCTGGGCAATGACGAAGTCGCCCTCCTCGATGGCCGAGAGGTGCACGACCTCGTCGGTGACCTGACGATCCACGACCTTGCGGTACGGCGTCTCAAGGAAACCGTAGCTGTTGGTGTGGCTGTAGGTGGCCAGCGAGTTGATCAGGCCGATGTTCGGGCCTTCCGGAGTCTCGATCGGACACAGGCGGCCGTAGTGGGTGGCGTGAACGTCACGCACCTCGAAACCGGCACGCTCACGGGTCAGGCCGCCCGGCCCGAGCGCCGAGACACGGCGTTTGTGAGTGACCTCGGAGAGCGGGTTGTTCTGGTCCATGAACTGCGAGAGCTGGCTGGAACCGAAGAACTCCTTGACCGCCGCTGCCACTGGCTTGGCGTTGATCAGGTCCTGCGGCATCAGGCCTTCGCTCTCGGCCATCGACAGACGTTCCTTGACCGCACGCTCGACACGCACCAGACCGACACGGAACTGATTCTCGGCCATTTCGCCGACACAGCGGATGCGACGGTTGCCGAGGTGATCGATATCGTCGACATCGCCGAAGCCGTTACGGATCGCGATCAGCTCCTTGAGCACATCGAGGATGTCCCGCTTGTCGAGCACTCCGGAGCCGGTATCGGCGTCACGGCGCAGACGGCGGTTGAACTTCATGCGGCCCACGCCGGACAGGTCGTAGCGGTCCTCGGTGAAGAACAGGTTGTTGAACAGGGTCTCGGCGGCCTCCTTGGTCGGCGGCTCGCCGGGACGCATCATGCGATAGATCTCCACCAGAGCCTCGAGCTGGGTACGCGTGGTGTCCAGCTTGAGAGTGTCGGAGACGAAGGGACCACAGTCGAGATCATTGGTGTACAGCGTCTCGAGGGTGGAGATACCGGCTTTGACCAGCTTCTCGAGCAACTCCGGGGTAATCTCGGTGTTGCATTCGCAGATCAGTTCGCCAGTGTTGGAATCGACCTGATCCTTGGCCAGCGTCTTGCCGAACAGGTACTCCATCGGCACCTCGAGACGCTCGAGGCCCGACTTTTCCATCTGCCGGATATGCTTCTGGGTGACGCGACGGCCTTCTTCGACGATCACGCTGCCGTCACTGTCCTTGATGTCAAAGGTCGCGGTTTCACCGCGCAGGCGCGAGGGCACCAGGTCCACCGAGAAGCCGGACGGCTCGACATGGAAGACGCTGGTCTCGAAGAACTCCTCGAGAATCTCCTCGGCGCTCATCCCCAGCGCGCGCAGCAGCACCGAGGCCGGCAGCTTGCGGCGACGGTCGATACGCACGAACACGCTGTCCTTCGGATCGAACTCGAAGTCCAGCCAGGAGCCGCGATAAGGAATCACGCGGGCGGAATAGAGCAGCTTCCCGGAAGAGTGGCTCTTGCCCTTGTCGTGATCGAAGAACACGCCGGGGGAGCGGTGCAGCTGAGAGACGATGACACGCTCGGTACCATTGACGACGAAGGTCCCGTTTTCGGTCATCAGGGGGATTTCCCCCATGTAGACTTCCTGCTCCTTGATGTCCTTGATCGCCTTGTTGGACGACTCCTTGTCGTAGATGATCAGGCGGACCTTGACCCGCAGTGGTGCCGAGTAGGTGACCCCGCGCAGCTGGCACTCCTTGACGTCGAACGCCGGCGTGCCGAAACGGTAGCTGACATACTCGAGAGCGGCGTTGCCGGAAAAGCTCTCGATCGGGAATACCGACTTGAAGGCGGCGTTGAGGCCAACCTCCAGCCGCTCTTCCGGCGCGCGATCCTGCTGGAGAAAGTCGTAGTAGGAATCAAGCTGGATGGCCAGCAGGTAGGGCACATCCATCACTTGGGGCAGTTTGCCGAAATCCTTGCGGATGCGTTTTTTCTCAGTGTATGAGTAAGCCATCTGTATTCCCCAGCTTGTTCACCATGGGTGACCGATGCGTGTCGGCGCCACCGAACGGAGTGTCTCCGTCAGGCGCTGACGGCAAGCCCCCTGAAGAGAGCTCGCCGTCGGAATTCGGCTAGCGGCTACGCCACATTGGCGGCCAGCTAGTAACAACAGAAAAAGGCCGGCAGCGGGTGTCCCGCCACCAGCCGTGGAAGCTTACGCAGCGCGTGAAGCCATGGGCACAAGGGTTACTTGAGCTCCACGCCCGCGCCGGCTTCTTCCAGCTTCTTCTTGGCTGCTTCGGCATCATCCTTGGACATGGCTTCCTTGATGGTCGCCGGAGCACCGTCGACGGCACCCTTGGCTTCCTTCAGGCCCAGGCCGGTGATCTCGCGAACGACCTTGATCACGTTGACCTTCTTGTCACCGGCGGAAGTCAGCACCAGATCGAACTCGGTCTGTTCTTCGGCGACTTCGCCAGCGGCAGCCGGACCAGCCACGACGGCGGCGGCAGCGGAAACGCCGAACTTCTCTTCCATCGCAGAAACCAGCTCGGCGACTTCCATCACGGACATGTCGGCGACGGCGTTGATGATGTCTTCTTTGGTCAGTGCCATTTTCGTATTCCTAAACTTTGCGGAGCCTTGCAGCCTGAAGGGCAAGGGCTCGATGTATCAATGGTCGCGGAGCGCTGAAACAATCTTCCGCCGCTCAGGCGGCTTGTTCCTGTTTCTGGTCGCGCAGCGCGGCGAGGGTACGAACCAGCTTGCCGGCAGAAGCTTCCTTCATGACGGACATCAGCTTGGCGATCGCCTCATCGTACGTCGGCAAGGTTGCCAGCCGGTCAAGATCGGACGCCGGGATGAACTCACCTTCATAGGCCAACGCCTTGACTTCGAAGTCCTTCTGCGTCTTGGCAAACTCCTTGAACAGACGGGCGGCAGCGCCCGGGTGCTCATAGGAAAACGCCAACATCGTCGGACCCGAGAAAGTCTCGTCCAGGCACTCCCAAGGAGTGCCTGACAGGGCGCGGCGTGCCAATGTGTTGCGGACAACACGAATCTGCACGCCATTCTCGCGAGCCTGTTTGCGCAAATCGGTCATTGCGCCCACATCCACACCGCGAGAGTCGGCAACTACGACGGAGAGAGCGTCCTTGGCGGCTTCACTGACCTCGGCAACGATTGCCTTCTTGCCTTCGAGAGCTAGTGCCACTGTGTTCACTCCTTCGTGCCGGGGCGGCTGCGTAACGAGTACACCGCGAACCCCGGTGGTTACCATCTGTCCTTCGCCACATGGCGAAGGACTCTTGGGTGATGGTGCACACCAGCGCACTGGCGGCCACACCATCTGCGCAGGCATCCCCTGGGGAAGATTAAGCCGTCTCACCGTGTGGCATGGGACGGCACCTGCGGTCTTTGACGGTGCCCCGCCGACGCATGTCGAAACAGCGCACGGGGACCGCAAAGTCACTGCCTGTTGTCACGTCGATCACACGTATGCGCTGTGATCGACGGTCAGACCCGGCCCCATGGTAGTGGACAGGGTCATTTTCTTGAAGTAGATGCCCTTGGAGGTACTGGGCTTCAACTTCTTGAGATCATTTACCAGCGCTTCCAGGTTGCCCTGGATGGCAGTCGCATCGAAGTCGACCTTGCCCAGCGTGGTATGGATGATGCCGTTCTTGTCGGTACGGAAGCGCACCTGGCCAGCCTTGGCGTTCTTGACCGCGGTGGCGACGTCCGGCGTCACGGTACCGACCTTGGGGTTCGGCATCAGGCCACGCGGACCAAGGATCTGGCCCAACTGACCGACCACGCGCATGGCATCCGGTGAGGCGATGACCACATCGAAATCCAGTTGGCCCTTCTTGACCTGCTCGGCCAGCTCATCCATACCGACGATGTCGGCACCGGCTTCCTTGGCAGCATCGGCGTTGGCACCTTGGGTAAAGACGGCGACACGCACGTCCTTGCCGGTACCGTTAGGCATGACGGTGGCGCCACGCACGACCTGGTCGGATTTACGCGGATCGACCCCCAGATTGATGGCCACGTCCACGGATTCCTTGAACTTGACGGTGGACAGCTCGTTGAGCAACGCCACCGCCTCATCGAGGGAGTAGACCTTGGAGGCATCGACCTTGTCGCGAATCATTTGTGCGCGCTTGGACAACTTAGCCATGATCAAAGGCCCTCCACGTTGAGGCCCATGCTACGGGCACTGCCGGCAATGGTACGTACGGCGGCATCGAGATCGGCAGCCGTCAGATCCGGCTCCTTGGTCTTGGCGATCTCTTCGAGTTGCTCGCGAGTCACGGTACCGACCTTCTTCTTGTTCGGCTCACCGGAGCCGGACTTGATGCCAGCAGCCTTCTTCAGCAGGACGGCGGCAGGCGGCGTCTTGGTGACGAAGGTGAAGCTGCGATCGGAATAGACGGTGATCACCACCGGCGTCGGCAGGCCCGGCTCGATATCCTGGGTTGCGGCGTTGAACGCCTTGCAGAACTCCATGATATTGACGCCGTGCTGACCCAGCGCGGGGCCGACGGGGGGACTCGGATTGGCCTTACCGGCTGCTACCTGCAGCTTGATGTAAGCCTGTACTTTCTTGGCCATGATGGACTCCAGTTGGGTAGTAGCGCCTTGCGGCTCCCCGGGTTAACGAGTCGCCGCAGCGACTCGAGCGAAACATGCTTGACGATAGCGGGCCGAGAATCACTCCTTCTCGACCTGGGCGAACTCCAGCTCGACGGGAGTGGCGCGACCGAAGATCAGCACGCTGACCTGCAGGCGGCTCTTGTCGTAATTGACCTCTTCGACGACGCCATTGAAATCGGCGAACGGGCCATCGACGACACGCACCGACTGCCCTGGTTCGAACACGGTCTTGGGACGCGGCTTATCGGTGCCGTCCTGTACACGACGCAGAATGGCGTCGGCTTCCTTCTGAGTGATCGGCGCCGGCTTTTCCTTGGTGCCACCGATGAACCCCATGACCCGAGGCGTCTCATTGACCAAGTGCCAGGTCGCATCATCCATCTCCATCTCGACCAGCACATAGCCGGGATAGAACTTGCGCTCACTCTTGCGGCGCTTGCCGTCGCGCATCTCAACGACTTCTTCGGTAGGCACCAGAATCTCGCCAAAGCGATCTTCCATGCCATACATCTTCACGCGCTCGATGAGCGAGCGCATGACATGCTTCTCGAAGCCGGAGTAGGCATGCACAACATACCAACGCTTGGACATGGAATCTCCTAACCAATGACGCCGGACATCGCCCAGCCAAGAAGGGTGTCGATCAGCCACAGCATCAGGCCAACCACCAGCACGGCCACCAGCACGATGGCGGTGGTCTGCACGGTCTCCTGACGAGTCGGCCAGACGACGCGCTGTATTTCCTTGCGCGCGCTGCGAGCCAGCTCAACCAGATTCCGCCCCTTGGCGGTAGTCAGCGCCACCACGGCGGCCAAGGCGCATACTGCCACCACACCCAGCACGCGGTAGAGAATAGCCTGATCGGCAAAATAGGAGTTACCGACGACAGCAACAACCACGAGAGTGACAACAACCGCCCACTTGAGCCCGTCGTGGCGCGACTCTTGCACCTCGGCGTTATGTTTCATGAAAACGAGACTCCTCAGGGCGTGGCAATCGAAACATGAAAGTATACGAGATCTCGCCAGCCTGGGGAAGACTGGCAGGCCAGGAGGGAATCGAACCCCCAACCTGCGGTTTTGGAGACCGCTGCTCTGCCAATTGAGCTACTGGCCTGTATCAACGCTTGCGCGCACCTCTTGCAGGCAGCCTGCGCAACAGCGGGCGCTATCATAGCGAAAGCACACCCATCTGACAACCCCGGCAAGGCCGAGAAAGAGAAAAGGCGAGCCAAACGCCCGCCTTTTCGACAATATGGAGCTCATGGACGGATTTGAACCGTCGACCTCACCCTTACCAAGGGTGTGCTCTACCCCTGAGCTACATGAGCACAACGCGTCTCGCAAGTACTGGAGCGGGTAGCGGGAATCGAACCCGCATCATCAGCTTGGAAGGCTGAGGTTCTACCATTGAACTATACCCGCCTACCCACTCCTGCAGCCGAAGCACAAGTGCGTCTCGGCGAAACTGGTGGAGGGGGAAGGATTCGAACCTTCGAAGCTTTCGCGGCAGATTTACAGTCTGCTCCCTTTGGCCACTCGGGAACCCCTCCAACTGGCGGCAAATTCTACCGCTTTTCGCAACACTGTCAAGTGTTTATCTTGCTTTTTCCGAGACTGATCCCGGCGGCACTCCCGCTGCGAACGCGCGAAATTGTGTCAAAGCAGCATGGAGAATGCAAGCCCAGCGCGTATTTTTTCTAATGCCACCGGCGACGGCACCCTTGGCGCGCCCGACAGCTTGCCGGCACGCTCGGCAGCGGTCAACGGAAAACAGGCTTCCAGGCCGCCATAGACCATATCCGGCCATAGCGCATGGGGCACACGGATGCCTCGTGATACGACGCGGGCATCGCCGCCGGTCAGCAACAGCGGCAGGGCCACCCCTTCGCGATCGCAGACCTCACTGTAGATACGATTGACGGCACTTACCGCCGCCATGAAGATGCCATGGTTGACCGCCTCGACGGTATTCTTGCCCGGCGCCAGGAGTTCATCGGCCTCGCTATCGGGATCGATGGCGACATTACGCGTGCCGAGCTGGAGGCTTTCCTTCATCAAGCGCAGACCAGGCAGGATATACCCCCCCAGATGGCGACCTCCCGGCAGCACGAAATCGATGGTAATGGCGCTGCCGCAATCGACACTGCAACAACCGCCGGCCAGGTGATAACCGGCCAAAACGCCCATCCAGCGGTCCACCCCCAACCGCCCAGGGTTTCCATATCCATTGGTCACGCCCAACGCCTCCGACGTGGAGCGCGCCACGTACACCGCCCCGACCTGGCGGCGCAACAACCCCACCGTCTCTCGTAACACCGTCTGGCGAGCAACACTGGAAATGCGCACTGCCTCGACGACATCCAGGTCAGGAATGTCCGCCCCAGGCCGCCACTCTTCGCGGGTCCATACCGCTCCTCGCGAGCGAATCTCACTGCTGGCGGTATCTTTCAGGCGCCATTTCGACAAGGTATTGCCGATGTCGAGATCCAGGATCATGAGTGACCACGCACACTGATTTCACCACCGGCGAGGCGCTCGACCCCTGTCACGGTGTACACCAGCAGATTGCCCGATGCGTCAACACCGTCGACTTCTGCGATATAGCGACGCTCCCCTTGACGAACCTCCACTTCTTTTCCCGCATGAGCGTTACGCTGATTCCAGGCCGCCTGCCAAGGTACGAACCCCTCGGCCTCGAACCGCGCCAACAAATCCAGCAGCGCATCCACGAGTTCCGATGCTAGTTGGTTGCGCGACAATGCCGGCAGTTGATCATGTACCGCCGCTACCGGCTGATCGATATGCGCACGAACGCCCGCCGGCAGCGACACATTGATACCTAGCCCCACGACGACTTCACAGGGACCCGCCACATCGCCGCTGATCTCCAGCAAGATACCAGCCAGCTTGCGATACGCATGCTGCTGCACTACCAGGACGTCGTTGGGCCACTTCAACGCCACCTGCATGCCGTGACGCTCCAACACTTCAGCGACGGCGACACCAACGGCCAGGCTCAACCCCTCCAGCGCTGCAGCGCCACTTTCGAAACGCCAGCCGATGGACAGCAACAGACCATGCCCCCAGGGACAGGTCCATCCTCGCCCTCGCCGTCCACGCCCAGCACTCTGGCTTTCGGCCAGGCATACCTCACCATGGCCGGCACCTTGCTCGAAGCGCCCGCGCAGATACTGGTTGGTGGATGGCAGCTCCTGTTCGATGAACAATCTGGCCAGATGGTGTCGGCTATTCCGGGACAAGCCAGATACGATCATCGTCCCATCAAGCAGCTCGAGTGGCTCGGCCAATCGATAGCCAAGCCCCTTGACCGCCTCCAGCGGGATATCCATGGCTTCGAGTTTCTTGAGCTGCTTCCAGACCGCCGTACGCGACACTCCCAAGCGCTCCCCCAGTTGTTCACCAGAGTGGAAGTCACCATCGCTCAGCAAGCGGATCAGGTCACCGATGGTCATGACAATTGCCCCAGCCGGGAAAAGCCCTATTCTAGCGGATGGAAGTCTGCGCCGGGAACGTTCGCGACCAAAGTGGACAGCCAAGCTCTTGATGTTCCGATGCCCGAAAAGCAAAAACCCCCGATCTCGAACGAGATCGGGGGTTTCGGATAGGTGCCTGACGATGACCTACTCTCGCATGGGGAGACCCCACACTACCATCGGCGCTGAGCGGTTTCACTGCTGAGTTCGGCAT
>NZ_JBHRUG010000024.1:0-818 GCF_042646605.1 Litchfieldella rifensis
GCCTACCGTTTCTTCTCCACCGACCGGCGCAAGTTCATCATCGCCGACACCCCGGGCCACGAGCAGTACACGCGCAACATGGCCACCGGGGCCTCGACGGCGAGCCTGGCGGTGATCCTGATCGACGCGCGCTACGGGGTGCAGACGCAGACCCGGCGGCACAGCTTCATCGCCGACCTGCTGGGCATCCAGCACCTGGTGATCGCGGTCAACAAGATGGACCTGGTCGACTTCTCGCAAGACCGCTTCGATGAGATCGTCGCCGACTATCGGGCCTTTGCCGCCAACCTCAACGCCCGCGACCTGCGCTTCGTGCCGCTGTCGGCGCTGGAAGGCGACAACGTGGTCAACCCCAGCGGGCGCACCCCCTGGTATGAGGGGCCGGCACTGCTCGAGCTGCTGGAGACGGTGGAGATCGCCCACGACAGCAACCTGAGCGACCTGCGCCTGCCGGTGCAGTACGTCAACCGCCCCAACCTGGACTTCCGCGGCTACTGCGGCACGCTGGCGGCCGGCATCCTACGCCCGGGCCAGGCGGTCAAGGCCTTGCCGTCGGGCAAGCGTTCGACGGTTGAACGCATCGTCACCTACGACGGCGACCTGGAAGCCGCCTACCCGGGCCAGGCGATCAGCGTGACGCTGGCCGACGAGATCGACATCTCGCGTGGCGACTGGCTGGTCGCGGCCAATGCCGAGGTGCCGCTGTCCAATGCCTTCACGGCCGATATCGTGTGGATGCACGACACGCCGCTGGCGCCCGGCAAGCTCTACGACTTCAAGCTGGCGACCCGCGACCTGTCCGGTGAGATCCGTGGCAT
>NZ_JBHRUG010000025.1:0-3278 GCF_042646605.1 Litchfieldella rifensis
CCTCTACAGACGAAGTCAGACGAGGCTGCTTCCAGGAGCGGACGGCCTCCCCGGTAACGGGTGCCTAACTCTAGCAACTCATATGGTGTCAACATACAAGGAGCTGCTTTAGCTGCAATCGATAGGTGGGAATGGCGATGAGTGGCAGGGTTATCTCAGACGACCAGAAAGGGACATAGAGCTAATCAAGAAACCTCTGACAGACGGCAAGCGGCCCCCTGCCCCAAAGACAGGAACGAAGTCCCTGTAAGAGCTGCTTTAGCTGCGATTGGTAGGTGGAATGGCGACGAGTGGCAGGTTATTTCAGGTGACCGAAAGGGATATAGGAGCTGATTAAGAAATCACTGGTAGACAGCAAGCGGCCAGAAGCTGACTTTCAGCGTATTCTGATATAACGCCTGGCTTTTGCGAGGACTGTAGCCGCCAAGCGGCGAAAAGGCCATCCCAACCCCGAAGGGGCGACAACAGCCGATTGTTTTTCGCCATTACAGCTAACACCCCCAAGGGTTGCCTTAATCCATGACGACGGCGGGACAGGCTCCGCGCCACAGTAGGCTTTCAGCTTTGCACATAGCTCATCCGTGCTTGCTAATGAAAGCTGGGATCTTTGCGCAATCTCGTCGGCCAATGGAAGATTGCTTGATATCCAGTCAATGCAGTTTCCGGATGGGTGACAGATCTTAATACCTTCAGGAAGCCCCTTCTCCATTAGGTGCTTGTCCACGACCAAAACCGCCCCTTTCGCACCACCTCCTAGCTTGTGCGCCTTGGTTAGGGCCGTTCCCATGACAGATATGATGGTCATCAAACCCATCCCCATGTCCAATCGATCCTCTGGCGCACTACGCATTGGCTGAGGGTAACAGCCGTTTATATCCGACAGGTCTCCCGTCGAAATGGCCGACTTGGCCGCGTAACCGTTCAGAGTCATGTGGCGCATTAGAGCTACTGCTATAGCTATAGCCCTTGACACATCTGGCTCATGAAAGTCTGAGCACACGAGGAACCCATCACCGAACTGGTGGGCAAAGAGTCTTTCGCAAAAGTTATTTTCAGGCGTGCCAGGGTAATAGCAAGAGCCAATGCGATAGATGGCACTCATCAGTTCGCCGATAGCGAGAATTGCGTATGTCTTTCTATCCTCGCTGTTCTCGAAATTTGTTGAGAAGCCTTCAATATCGATGCTGATACCCCATCGATCATTCATTGTCGGATACTCCTAGAATTCATCAATGCATAACTCCTGCCGTGAGCCGCGCCAAAAAAAGCTCAGCGAATTTTGGCGTCAGGCTCCACGGTATTGTTATGCCTTGTTGAGAATATCTTGTCGCACTTCAAAGCTGTAGTGCCGGATGTCCCCCCACATCTTATCCGTCACGGCCAGCAGATCCTTTTCCTCTTTCGTAAGATTGATGGTGAGAACCACCTGCGTCGAATGTTGCTGACAGAGAATAGGAACCAGCAGATCGCGAGCGTCATCGGGGACGTAGTGCAGGTTAAATGTAAACTGATGCGAGGAATGCACTTCACTTGGCTGCTTCGGCCAATAGCCAAACCTTCCGAAGAAGGCCCTTTTGGATAGCCCTTCTAGTTGGTTCGGTTCAAACTCACGAAACTCGATAGAAACGTTTGCACCATCGTAAGGCTTGCCTCTGCTGTTGATTACGCGACCCTCGCATGAAATCGCATGGATAAGAGCACGCTCGGTGTGCATTTCATAGCGTGCTTCAGTAAGCAGTACCGAAATATACGCGCCATAGCCTTCGTCACGGTTTTGCTCAACTTGTAGAACTCGGCCTCGCATATGATCAAAATAGCGCGTGTCAAATATCTCGAAGCCCGTGACTGCATACTCCTCAGCCGTTGATACGTCGAGGTCTTTTAAGAAGGTGAAGTGGCTATCCGTTTCCGGAACCGCTACTCCAGAGAGGGCAACCTTAGCCCACATGATGCGATTATGGTCGTTAGCATCCGCGGCTTGACGCTGAATAGCTTCAAACGCGTCGGCGCTCATATCCAAGCGCACTGTGACAGGCGCGGCCTCGACCACCTCACCCTCAATTTCGAAGCGATCGGGTTCGACGCCCGCTCTAACGGCAACACAGCCGCAAGCATCGCTGTCCCCCAGTGAGGTGCGAATCTCATCCAGCCACGCTGGATCGACTGGTGAGTAGATATTCAAACGAGCGGTCTGGTTGTGGAAGGCCGAATCCGGGAAGTGCCCATCGATATCCCCAAATGGTGCGCGATGGGGATCATTGATCCGTCCAAGCAACGTCATTTGTCGCCTTAGCCCAACTTTTGCATCATACCAAGTTTGTATGCCACCATACCCAGACAGCATTACACTGAGATTGCAGGTTCTTTCCTCGGATTCTTCTTCAGTCATGAGAAGGCACTCCGCTTATCTTGCAGGCATAACAGTGATTAGACCGCACGTTCTGTTATTGGATGAACGTGCATACTCGTTCATCCAATAAACGCGTCAGATTTACCACATGCAATCCACTATTTCTCTATAACATTAAGTATACCTTTTCAGCCTATCTTCAATAATCCTGTGCGCAGGATTTCCTGAGAGGTCCGCTTTGGGTCCATGCTGTGTGAAAACTCTTGGGCTCTCCTGAGGAAGACGTTTGTACGCGAAATCTGGAGTAGTTTTTCCATGCAACCCTCCTCAGAATTTTCGAGAGAGCACCTGTATTGATCAAATTTTGACCGGCGCGGGATGCTTCAAAAGTTTTCACACAGCCTCGGCCGAGGCTGTGTGAAAACACAAAAGCCCACCGCCTATACCGGTATTTGGCGATGAAGCCACTCACAGCGGCCAACGAGACGCTTCTTAGCGCCTCCATCATCGCCACATCCGAGGTTATTCAAAATAATGTTCCCCGAGAAAGCTTCTCTGGAGAGCGGCAGAGCCCGCTATAGAAGCGACAAGGGCAGCAGGCACATTATGCCCGCATCGCCTGAATCAGACGCTTGGTGCCGAGGATGTTCATGACGCGTTTCATGTTGTACGCCAGCACGTGAAGGCTCATTTCCGTGCTGACGTTCTCGAGAGTTTTGGTTAGAAAATGCGTCGCCCCCATCCAGGCTTTCAGGGTTCCGAACGGGTGCTCGACTGTCTGGCGCCTGAGACGCATCATTTCCGGCTTCTGATCCAGTCGATATTGTGCCGACTCGAGCACATCCTCATGTTCCCAGCGCTTGATCCGTCGATATATCCCCGTGGTGCATTGTGGCTTCCTTGAACAGCTCGGGCAGGCTGAACTCCA
>NZ_JBHRUG010000026.1:0-127066 GCF_042646605.1 Litchfieldella rifensis
ATGCCGAACTCAGCAGTGAAACCGCTCAGCGCCGATGGTAGTGTGGGGTCTCCCCATGCGAGAGTAGGTCATCGTCAGGCACCTATCCGAAACCCCCGATCTCGCATGAGATCGGGGGTTTTTGCTTTTCGGTGACCCAAAATATCCTGGGGGCATGACGTTCAGTTACGCTGTGACACAAAGGCTTTCTGGATATGGCTGGTGGATCGGGAGCGGGCTCGCTAGGGTGGGATGCTGGCAATGGCTGTCCAGAAGGAGGCACCAATGAAGGCAAGCATGACGCGTAAGCTGGGGTTGGCATTGCTGACGGTGATGATGCTAGGGGGGGTGGTGGCCTGTGATAATGAGGGGCCCGCCGAGAAGACCGGTGAGAATATCGATAAAGCCATGGAAGACACTGGCGAGAGCATGAAAGAATTGGGTGAAGAGATTCAGGATTCTGTCCAGAAGGGGCAGAACTGAGCGAAGTTCACCGGGTAGACGACAAAAGGCCGGGCATTTTGCCCGGCCTTTTTGCTTCCTGATACAAGAGGAAAGTGCGAGAAGATCAAGTTCAGGTGCCGGGATTCTGCTCTATTCCTTGAATGTGCCAAGGTGCTCCAGAGCGCATATCACGCACGAGATGCCAGGTCTCATTGAACTCATTGTGCGCACCATTCTCTTCGATGATGCCGTGAAAAATCACTGTGGCGTCGGCAGTCTTGTCGTACTCGCGAACATCGCCAAGCTCAGCGAATAGACGCACGATATCGGTCCGGTTATTAGCCGGATGGTGCTGTCGCTCTTCACGCAGCAGATTATAGAGTTCGGGGGTGACGTATTCCTGAATGCTGCTGAAATCATTGTTGTCCCAGGCGCGCTGTAGATTCATGAAGTGCTCCTTGGCGTCACCCAGGAAGCGCTCCTTGTCGAACCAACTCGGCAGGGAGGCGAAACCGTCGTTGCCCCCGAGATGCCCGGCAGTCTGGAAGGGGAGAGGTGGCATGCGGGAAGCCGCCATGTCCGGTCGATCGTCGTGCCTGCCGGCCATGGCGGGGCGGCGTCTCGCCAGGAAACGCCAGGCCAGGAAGGCCAGGCCGGCGATCAGCAGGATATCCAACAGGCGGAGCTCATCGAAGGCGCCGCCGAAGAACAGGGCGGCAAGCAGGCCGCCGGCAAGCAGGCCACCCATCATGCCGCGAGCACGAGAAGGGGGCCTCGCTCCGGCTTGCTGCTGGCCGCTGGTTGGCGACGCACTACGCGTCGGGGCGGTCTCCGTGGAACGCGAAAAGGAACCGAAGCTCTTGCCGCCGCCCAGACGGCGAGCCTCGGCATGGTCGATAGCCAGGCTGAGGCCCATCATTCCCACCAGCAGCATGATAATGAGGTTGCGCATCTTTTCGGGGGTCTCCTTGTTGGCCCGAGAGTCGAGGCCGTTCAGTTTAGCGAGTATTCTCTTCCTCGGGGCAAGTAAGAGGAAGGGATATGCGTATACAGCGAGAAAATAGTCTGCTGTTGATCGTGGATCTGCAGATAGGGTTGTTGCCGGTGATCGATGGCGGTGACCAGGCGACCAACGAGGCGGCCTGGCTGGGTGGGCTGGCGGGCGAATTGGACGTGCCGGTGTGGTTGACCGAGCAGTATCCGGATGGACTGGGCGAGACCGAGCCAAGGCTGCTGAAGGGGCTGCCGGGGGCGATTCGCTGGCGAAAGGTCCATTTTGGCGCACATGATGAGCCCGCGTTTGCCAGTGCGTTGGCGGAGAGTGATCGCCGTCAGATCGTGCTGTGCGGCGCCGAGGCGCATATCTGCGTGATGCAGACGGCGCTTGGGCTGCTGGAGGCGGGATATGAGGTCTACTGGCTAGTGGAGGCCACCGCCAGCCGTCGTCGCGAGGAGGCCAGGCTGGCGATGACGCGCGTCACCAATGCCGGGGCGGTAGCGGTGAGTGCCGATATGGTGGCCTATGAGTGGCTGCAGCGTTGTGACGACGAGCGCTTCAAGCGCGCCCACCGTCATTTTCTGAAGGCTCGCGCATCACGGTCACTGCGGTTCTGATCGGTAGCTGTCAGAGGGTCTCTTCCTCACGAGTGAACACCAGGGTGCCGCCTTCGGACATGGCTGCATTGAAGCGGTAGCCGGCAACGTCGAAGTCCTTGAGGCCTTCGGGGTCGTCGAGGCGTTCACGGATCATCCAGGCACTCATCAGCCCCCGCGCCTTCTTGGCGTAGAAGCTGATGATCTTGTATTGGCCGTTCTTGGCATCCTTGAACACCGGCGTGATGACCTCGGCCTTGAGCTGCCGGGGATCGATGGCCTTGAAGTATTCATTGGATGCCAGGTTGACCAACGCTGGACTGCCACTCGCTGCCACCGCCTTGTCCAGCTCGGCAGTCAAGGTCCCCTTCCAGAAGGCATAGAGATCCTTGCCTGCCGGATTCGGCAGTCGTGTGCCCATCTCCAGACGATAGGGCTGGATCAGGTCCAGGGGGCGCAGCAGGCCGTAGAGGCCTGACAGGATGCGCAGGTGGTCCTGGGCGAAGGCATTGTCGGCCTCGCTGAAGGAGGGGGCCTGGAGTCCTAGATAGACGTCCCCCTGGAAGGCCTGGGCGGCTTGCTTGGCGTTGTCGAGATCGAAGGGGGGTTGCCATTCGGCGAAGCGGGCGGCATTGAGTCCGGCCAGCTTGTCGCTGATGCCCATCAGCTCGGAGAGTTGCTGGGGCGAATAGTCGCGCAGGATGTCGATCAGCACCTGGCTGCGGTCGAGAAACTCGGGCTGGGTGCAGGTCGTGGTAGTGGGCGACGTCTCGAAATCCAGCGTCTTGGCGGGCGAAATCACGCTCAACATATGGCACTCCTGTAGCCCATTGGATGTTGTGGGTCAGTATATCAAGGCACTGGGGTCGGCGGGGCTATCGAGCCGATAGCCCCAACTGCTGTTGCCACCGGCTGGCCTCAGGGACATGGATTGGGCAGGCGCTTGTGCACTGCTTCGATGGCGTCGAGCACGTCATGGTCGAGACGCAGGAATTCGCTCGAGAGGTTGGATTCGAGCTGCTCCATGGTCGTGGCACCGATGATGTTGCTGGTCAGAAAGGGGCGTGAATTGACGTAGGCCAATGCCATCTGGGCTGGATCCAGGCCATGCTCACGGGCGATTTGCACGTAGGCGCGGGTGGCTTCCTCGGCGACGTCCGACGTATAGCGCTGGAAGCGTTCATACAGGGTCAGACGGGCCTTGGGCGGCCGAGCTCCATCGAGATACTTGCCCGACAGCACACCGAAGCCCAGCGGTGAGTAGGCCAACAGTCCCACATTCTCGCGATGGGCAATCTCGGCCAGACCGACCTCGAAGCTGCGATTGAGCAGGTTGTAGGGGTTCTGCACGCTGGCCACCCGCGGGACGCCAAGGGTATCGGCCAGACGCAGGCAACGCATCACGCCCCATGGGGTCTCGTTGGACAGACCGATGGCGCGGACCTTGCCGGCATCGACCAACTCCTTCAGGGCGCTGAGGGTGTCTTCCAGAGGGGTGAACTCTTCCTCTTCCTCGGGAACATAGCCGAGCTTGCCGAAGAAGTTGGTATTGCGATCCGGCCAGTGCAGTTGGTAGAGGTCGACGTAGTCGGTCTGCAGGCGAGTGAGGCTGTCGTCGATGGCCCGGTGGATGTGCTCGCGAGTCAGCCGTGGGCCGCCGCGGATATGGGCCAGTCCTGGACCGGCCGCCTTGGTGGCGATAATCACATCATCGCGGCTGCCGTGGCGCTTCAGCCAACTGCCGATATAGGCCTCGGTGAGTCCCTGAGTGTCGGCCTTGGGTGGGACGGGATACATCTCGGCGGTGTCGATGAAGTTGATGCCGAAGGCCACGGCCCGGTCGAGCTGTTCATGGGCTTCGGCTTCGCTGTTCTGCTCGCCGAAGGTCATGGTGCCCAGGCATAGCCGGCTAACCTCGATGCCAGTGTTGCCAAGGGGTCGAATCTGCATTCGTCACTCCAGTCGAAGGAAGAACAAGGGGATGACATCGCATGGTAGCCGGGGGCTGCCAAGGCGGCAAATTCCAGGGGTTGAGTCGGCTTCGAGGGGAGCGTATGCTTGCCACCCCGTTGCCCCGGTGGAGACCGGATGGCTAGTGGTACAGCGATACAATGGCGTCAGGTACAAGGTGGTACTGCAGGCGCCGTATTCCCGTACACAGGACTCAAGGTTGTTTGCCATGCCGCAGGCATCTTCTCTGTTCACCCGTCTTGAATATCGACTGGCGGAGCAGTTGTTTCATGCTCGTTGGCTACCGCGCTCGCCGCGTACCCAGCGCTTGACCATGCATCTGTTCCAGCGATGTGCCGATGCGGGTCATACGGCAGCGTTGTCTCTTTATGGGCATATGCTCTTTTATCGTGCCGTCAGCCCGCAGGACAAGGCCAAGGGGGCTCGCTATGTATTGCAGGCCGCCCACAGCGGTAACGTGCATGCCCAGTATCAGGCCGGCTGCATCCATGAACATGGTTGTGCCCAATACCCTCGTCGGGACGACCATGCCGTGACCTGGTATGCGCGGGCCGGAGAGGCGGGCCACCCGCTCGCCGCCAAGCGCCTTGCCGACGCCTACCGCGAGGGGGCGCTGGGGTTGGCCGTGGATTCGCAGCGTGCGACCTACTGGCAGCAACTGGCCGATCGAAATGTCGGCCTGTCTCACTCGGCGTTGGAAAGCCCGGTCCGGCACTGAAGTCGACCTGGGGGCGCTTTCGCCTTAGGCTGAACGGGTAAGGACCCATATCGCCACGACAGAGGATGCCGATCACGTGACGCTGCCCACCCTGCTAGACATCGAAGCGTCCGGGTTCGGGCGCGGCAGCTATCCGATCGAGATTGGCCTGGCCCGAGCCGATGGCAGCAGCTGTGCTTTCCTGATCCAGCCACTCGCGGAATGGACCCATTGGGATCCCAAGGCCGAGTTGCTGCACGGCATCTCGCGGGCTCGCCTGATACGCGAAGGGCATCCGGTGATCGAGGTGGCACGTTGGCTCAACGACGAGTTGGCGGAAGTCGGTGTGGCCTACAGCGATAGTTGGGGCTACGACAATACCTGGCTATCGTTGTTGTTCCATCATGCCGGCATGCTGCCGCGATTTCGCCTCGAAGCCCTGCGGCAATTGCTGTGCGATCGTCAGCTCGGATTATGGAATGCCACCAAGGAAGCGTTGATCCGTGAGCGCGGCATCCAGCGACATCGTGCCGGCGAGGACGCCCGTCTGCTACAACTCACCTTCGAGCGCACCCGCCGCATCGTCGACGCCGAAGACGCCCGTCGTCGCCCCGGTGCCTGATCAGCCTTCACCGCTTACCGCGAGCAGGACCTTGCCGATGCTGGCATCGCTTTGCAGGTAGGCCATGGCAGCATCGGCCTGGTCGATCGGCCAGCTCCGATCGACGATGGGGCGTATCTCGCCACGGCCCAGGCGTGGCCAGACATGCGTGTGCAGGGCATCGAGAATCATGCCCTTGGCTTGCGGTGACTTGGCGCGCAGCGTTGAGCCGATCAGGCGTTGGCGCTTCATCAGCAATCGACCGAGATCCAGCTCGGCACGCTGACCGCCCATCAGCCCGATCATGACCAGGCGCCCATCGACGTTCAGCACCTGCTGGTTGTCGGCCAGATAGCTGGCTCCTACCGGGTCGAGAATCATGTCGGCGCCGCCCCAGGCCTTCACCGCATCGATGAAGCTGCCCTGGTGGCGATTCCAGCCGCTTGCGGCACCCAATGCCAGGCAAGCCTCGAGCTTGTCGTCGCTGCCCACGGTGACGAAGCAGGGATGATCGAAGGCCTTGCACAATTGAATGGCGGCGGTACCCACGCCACTAGCACCAGCGTGCAGCAACACGCGATCGCCGGGCCTGAGCGCTCCTTCCATGAACAGGTTGAGCCAGGCGGTGGCGAAGACTTCCGGAAGCGCCGCCGCATCACGCAGGCCCAGGCCCTGGGGTAACGGCAACACTTGCTGAGCGGGAGTTACCACTTCCTCGGCATAACCGCCCCCGCTCAGCAGAGCACAGACCTGGTCGCCGAGGCGATAGCGCTCCACGTCGGGCCCCACCTCCGTGATCGTGCCACTGACTTCCAGCCCCAGGATGCCGGATGCCCCGGGGGGCGGGGGATAACGTCCCGCCCGCTGCATGATGTCGGCACGGTTCATGCCGGCCCAGGCGACACGCAGGCGGACCTCGTCGCGGCCCAGTGGTCCGGGAGACGGCCGTTCACGCCATGCGAGACGCTCCTCCTCGACGACAATGGCTTGCATGAAGACCTCCTGGTGGTGTTCAGGGATTGTCGAGCTGCCGCTCCAGGACATCGAGAAGCGACCCGGGGTGGTCGGCAGCAAGCAGCCTGGTGCGGGTTCGGGGAGCGAGAAACCCGTTGTCCACGGTCGTATCGAGGAAGCTCAACAATGGCGTATAGAAACCAGCGGTATTCAATACCCCGATGGGCTTGTCATGCAGGCCCAGATACTGCCAGGTCCAGATCTCGAATAGCTCTTCCAGGGTGCCGATGCCACCGGGAAGAGCGATGAAGGCATCGGCATGGGCCGCCATGCAGGCCTTGCGGTCGTGCATGTTGGTGACCCGAATGAGCCGGCTCAGGCCATGGTGGGCCTGCTCGCGCTCGACCAGGTGGTCGGGCATCACCCCGATCACTTCCCCACCCTCGGCCAGAGTGGCATTGGCCAGGGCACCCATCAAGCCGATGCGTGCACCGCCGTAGACCAAGCCATGGCCACGGTGGGCGAGCTCGCGCCCCAGGACCTCGGTGGCTTCACGAAAATGTGGCTCGCGACCTTCTCGTGAGCCCAGATAGACGCAGATGTTCGCCATGCTGTCCTCCTTGATGAAGCCTTGATTCTAGCAGGCACGGCGACATGTGGCGGAACCCTTGGGACCCTTAGGGCAGGCAGCCGGCGACGTCATATTCGGCGTCGAGCCACTGGCCGATGACGTTGTCGCCGCACAGATGGTGTGCGTACTGGGTATGCAGGCAGCGCACCTGATCCCAGTTGCCGATGCCGCCGATGCCGCGTTCGCGCAACAGGTCGCCATAGCCGAGGCGCTCGGCCTCGGTCTGTTGCGTCGCCGACATGTATTGCCAGCGTTGTGTCACGTAATCGCGATGACTCTGGTGATAGGCGGCGAGGAAGCCGCGGTCATCCTGAAGCCGGGCCTCGAGCTGCTTGATCACGCCCTGGGCCTCGATTCGCGACAGCTCGATCTTGAGCCGTTCGGAGCACAGCCAGTACAGCGTGGGGAAAGGCTTGCCGTCGACGATGGATTCCATGCGCAGCACCAGTGGGGTCCCTTCGCCGTCGGTGGCGGTCACGGCCTGGATGCCACGCGGCGCACGGCCGAGCTGTGCGGTAATGATCGCTAGTTGCTGTGGGTCAGGAGTCTGATCGGTGTGGATCACCATCGCGTGGGTCTCGCAGGAATTTTGGCGAACGCCCCACGGCACGAAAGAAAGCCTGGTTGAGTTGCACGGGGCTGGGAACATAGCACCACTGCCGCTGGCAATAGTCGTTGGCCCGGGCGATCAAGACGTCATAGAGGCGATTGAACGGGGCATCATAATCGTAGGGGTCGGCCCCGAACAAGCGGATATGCGGGTAATCGGCGAAACGCTCCATGAAGTAGCGTTCCAGGTCGGCCTCCACGGCTCGGTGCTGGGCCACATTGTCGGGGTCGAGCCATAGGTTGTAACGGATCGCCATGGTGGTCTCCTGGGCAGGGCATATACCTGTGACCACGCCAGTCAGCGTTCGGCTCAGGTGCGAGCCAGGTCGGCAAGCCGGGCCTGGGTGAGGCGTTCGAGATCGTGTGGGGCCAGGGCGATTTCCAGGCCGCGACGGCCGCCACTGACATGGACGGTGGCGAGTGCCGTGGCACGGGTGTCGAGGAACGTCGCCAAGCGTTTCTTTTGACCCAGTGGACTGATGCCTCCTATCACATAGCCAGTGGCGCGCTCCGCCTCGTCGGCTTCGGCCATGCGGGCCCTCTTTGACCCAGCGGCACGTGCCAGGGCCTTGAGATCGAGCTGAGTGGATACCGGGACGATGGCGACGACCAGTCGACCGTCGTCGAGCCTGGCGAGTAACGTCTTGAAGACCTCGTCCGGCGACAGGTCCAGCGCCTCAGCGGCCTCTTCCCCATAGGCTGGGGCCTTGGGGTCGTGTGGGTATTCCTTCAGTGCGAAGGCGATACCGGCATGTTCGAGGACACGCACGGCCGGTGTCATCGCCCGACCTCGGCCTGTTCGGACAGATGCTCCTGCAAGGCCTGACGCAATTCGCCGGTGATCGGGGTCGCTTGCTTGCGCTGATGGTCGAAATGGACCATTACCGTGTTGCCTTGTGCCGCCAGGCGGCCGGCTTGCCAGGCCTGCTGGGTCACGGTGAACGAGCTATTGCCCAAGTGGCTGAGAAAGGTGCGGATTTCCACTTCTTGGCCATAGAACAGCTCGGCGTGGAACTCGACATCGAAACGCGCCAGGATCAGGCGCCACTTGTGCGGATCCAGGTCCGGCGTGAATAGGCGGAACAAGTCGGTGCGGCCCTGCTCGAACCAGACCGGCAGGCGCGTATTGTTGATATGGCCCAGCGCGTCGGTGTCGGAGAATGCGGGGTCCAGGGTGCGTATGAACATGCGCCGTTTCCTTGCGGTTGGCCTCTCGGAATGGGTCAGATGAGGCGTTGGTTCCGGGCGTCGGCCCAGGCCTCGTTGAGGGCCTCGCCCAGCACGTCGCTCAGGTGCGCGGGTAACGAGGCCTCGGCTTCGTCAATGCTCTCGAAACGGCGGTTGCGCAGCCAGCAGTAGGCCCAGGCGCAGGCTTCCAGCTCGTCGCGAGGCACTGGGCGTGCCGGTACCTGCATCAGCAGAAACGTGGCCGCGCGCGCCGCCCACAGCGGAGGCTGCATGTCACCGCTCCAGGCCTGTAGCGTGGCGCCGTCGGGAGTGTCCTCGGGTTCGCCGAGCTTGGCGACCCGGGCTGTATCGGCGAGGATCATCGCCAGACGCTCGGGGTCGGCCTGGCCGATCATCAGCCAGTGACCGACCAGACGCGAGGTGCCGCGCATGGCCTTGGCATAGAAGGGGCTTTCAGGCATGTTCAAAACGTTTCCTCGGATTACCATCGGATTGTCATACAGGAGGCGCTATGCGCTTCGATTTTGCCACGCCCGTCGATCGACGCCACCCCAAACCGCACGCCTGGCCATCACAGAAATGGCACCACTACGCGGAGGATGTCCTGCCGTTGTGGGTCGCCGATATGGACTTCCACTCGCCGCCGGCAGTGATCGAGGCACTGCGCGCCCGCGTCGACCATGGCGTGTTCGGCTATGGCCTGGTACCGGACAGTCTACGCCAAACCTTGTGTGCCTGGAGTGCCGAGCATTATGGCTGGGAGATCGCGCCGGAGTGGCAGCTCTGGCTGCCCGGCGTGGTGCCGGCCCTGCACGTGGCCAGCCTGGCGCTCACCGAGCCGGGGGACGGGGTACTGACCCTGACACCGATCTATCCACCGTTTCTCAAGGTTGCCAGCCGTACCGGGCGCCTGAGTCAGACGGCGCCGCTGGGTGAGCCCCTGGCGCCGGGCGAGCCCTGGCGGCTCGATCTTGACGCCCTGGAAGCCGCCATCACGCCCGAGACGCGCCTGCTGCTCTGGTGCCATCCGCACAACCCGACCGGCCGGGTCTGGCACGAGCAGGAGCTGGCCGGCCTGGCGGCGCTGGTCGAGCGTCATGACCTGCTGATCGTCTCGGATGAGCTGCATTGCGACCTGCTGCTCGATGCGAAAGCGCGTCATCGGCCCCTGGCGGCGTTGTTTCCCGAGCTGGTCAAGCGGGTCGTCACCCTGTGGGCCCCGTCGAAGACCTTCAACCTTGCCGGCTTGACCTGTGCCTGTGCGGTGATCGAGGACCCCGAGTTGCGTCGGCGCTTCGCGGCGCAGTGTCGTGGCCTGCAGCCGGATGCCAACGTCATGGGGCTGACCGCCGCCGAGGCGGCCTACGCCCATGGGGACTCATGGCGCCGGGCACTGCTCGAGGTCCTGGGTGAACATCGAGCGCGACTGGTCGCGCAGGTGGCGAACTGGCCGGGGGTCGCCATGACCCCGCCAGCATCCACTTATCTGGCCTGGCTGGACCTGCGTCAGGCCGGCCTGGGTGACAACCCGCAGCAAGCCCTGCTGGAGCGAGCCCGAGTGGCATTGTCCGATGGCGCCGCCTTCGGCTGGCCGGGTTTCGCCCGGCTCAATTTCGGTACCACTGCCGTACAACTTGACGAGGCGCTGCGGCGTCTCGATACGGTGCTGGGGCGTTGATCTCCCGCTACCGCCCCGCTCAGTACAGCAAGGCGAACAGCTTGCGTCGATAGGTTACCGTCAGCGGATGGTCGGCGCCGAGCGCATCGAAGACCCGCAACAGGGTCTTGCGCGCGGCGTCGTCGCCATAACTGCGGTCCGCTTTCATCAGCGCCAGCAACTCGTCCAAGCCAGTCTCGTAGTCGCCGTCGGCCACCCGGCGCAAGGCGCGCTTGAAGCGGGCTTCGCTGTCGTCGCGCCCTTCCAGGTCGGCGAGTTCGTCCTGACTGGGAGCCTCCTCGCCGAACTCCAGGCGTGCCCGTACGCCGCGAGCTCGAGGAGCATCACGGTGCTCCGGGGGCAGGTTGTCGAGAATGGCGCGAGCGTCGACGGCATTGCCTTCGGCGAGCACCGCGCTGGCGAGGTCGATCTGATAGTCGTAGTGCTCGGGGTTGTCCTGCACCAGTTGCTGGTAGATCTCCCGGGCGGTCGTGGCATCGCCGGCAGCGAGTGCCGCCTGGGCCTGCTCCTCGGGACTTTCTGGAGCATCCGCGGGTGGCTGGATATATTGTGAGAGCCACTCGCGAATTTGCTTCTCGGGCAGGGCCCCCTGGAATTGGTCGTATAACTGCCCCTGCATGATCAACTTGACGTCGGGGACCGAACGAATGCCGAGCTGAGCGGCGATCTGCTGGTGCTCCTCGATGTTGAGCTTGGCCAGCACGAAAGCGCCGGCATATTCGCGGGCCAGCTTTTCCAGCACCGGCGTCAGGCTCTTGCAGGGTTCGCACCACGGAGCCCAGCAGTCGAGCAGCACCGGCGTACGCATCGAACCTTCCAGTACCACCTGCTGGAAGTTGCTCATGTCGACATCGACGATATAGCTTGCCGGGTCAGCGCCGGTGGGCGCGGAGGAAGGAGTGCTATCGGGTGCCGTCAATGGCTCGCCACTGTGTGGATCGACGATCTGCATAAGAAAATAACCCTGAAAATGGTGGAATTTACCCTTGAGATGCGGGTGATGAGCGTGTGATTCAAGCCCTTCATATAAGCATCTCTATGATGGTGGCAATGGGCAAGCCCTTGCGGCGATAAGGCGTGGGAGACAAACAGGATGAGACAGGTCGTGCATGGGCTGGCCTTGACCATACTTGGGCTAGCGCTGATTCTGGCTGGCCCCATGTTGATGCTGGCCAGTCAGCGTATCGACCTGGACACGCCCTGGCACAGCGCCGAGCGCACGCCGGCGGGGCTGGCGCCGCCGGCACGGGAGACGACGGAAGCGGTGGTGCAGGTATACGCCGCCAGAGCGTTCAACTGGCGTGGTGCCTTCAGTGTGCATACCTGGATTGCCACCAAGGAGGAGGGAGCCCCAACCTATCGTACCTATCAGGTAATGAGCTGGCGGCGGCCGACGGTCGTCATTCGGATCGATGCGCCGGATCGCGCCTGGTACGGCAGCTCGCCCGCGCTGCTGGCCGATTACCGAGGCGACCGTGCCGCCGCCCTGATCCCCATGATCGACGCCGCCGTGGCCGACTATCCCGCGCATGATCGCTACCGTGTCTGGCCGGGCCCCAACAGCAACTCTTTCGTCGCCTGGGTGGTGCGGCAGGTGCCCGGATTGGAAGTGCCGTTACCCAGCACGGCGATCGGCAAGGATTACCTGTTCGGCGAGGTATTCGCGCCCGCGCCCAGCGGCACCGGCTACCAGTTCACTCTGGGGGGCGTGCTCGGCATCCTGCTCGCTGTCGAGGAGGGGCTGGAGATCAATGTGCTGGGGCTGAACCTGGGCATCGATGGGGTGCGACCGGCGCTCAAGCTGCCAGGGATCGGTCGTGTGGGCATGTCGGCCCCCATCAAGGGGAGGGAGGATGGGTTGTGAAAAGCCGAGCCCGACGAGCGACCGTCACCACAACGAAAAAAGCCAGCACCCTGGGTCAGGTACTGGCTTCCTCTATGTTTGGTAGCGGGGACCGGATTTGAACCGATGACCTTCGGGTTATGAGCCCGACGAGCTACCAGACTGCTCCACCCCGCATCAACAGGAACGTATTCTACGCTTTTTTTGCGATGCGTCAAGGGTTGGTTCAACGCTCGTATCATTGGCGCCAAAGCAGCCATACTATGCTTCGGATGTCACGACGTTGTCATCCACCAACTCGAGACTGGTCACGCCAATTCGTATCACCAGTCGAACAAGTGTCATGAATCAGGGAGATAAAAAAATGGCCAATACAGCACCCGTAGCGTGGGTAACCGGCGGCACCGGTGGGATCGGCACAGCGATCTGCCGAGCGCTGGCCAAGGAGGGCTACCAAGTGGTGGCGGGATACAACAATCCCGACAAGGCCAAGTCCTGGTTGGAGCAACAACGTGCCGACGGCTATGACAATATCGCCCTGTCCGGTATCGACCTGACCGACTACAGTGCCTGTGAGGCGGGCGTTCGCGAAATTCGCGAGACCCATGGACCGATCAGTGTGCTGGTCAACTGCGCCGGGATCACTCGGGACGGTACCCTCAAGAAAATGACCCCCGAACAATGGAAGGAAGTGATCGATACCAACCTGAACAGTGTCTTCAATACGTGCCGCAGCGTGATCGAGGATATGCTCGAGGCGGGCTATGGGCGTATCGTCAACATCTCATCGATCAACGGCCGCAAGGGACAGTTCGGTCAGGTCAATTATGCTGCGGCCAAGGCCGGGATGCATGGTTTGACCATGTCGCTGGCTCAGGAGACCGCCACCAAGGGCATCACCGTCAATACCCTCTCGCCGGGGTATATCGCCACTGACATGATCATGAAGATTCCCGAAAAGGTTCGTGAAGCGATACGCGAGGCGATTCCCGTCAAGCGTTACGGCACCCCCGAGGAGATCGCCCGGGCCGTGGTGTTCCTGGCAGACCGGGAGTCCGGCTTCATCACCGGCGCCAACCTGGATATCAATGGCGGACAGTTCATGGGGTGATGCCCCCGGAGGTGGACGATCGCCCGCGGTGATTCCGTGGGCCAGGTAAGACGCGAGGCTCAGGTCTCGCGTCTCGCATGTCGGGGGCCACGGTCACTGGGATGACTGGTGCAACAACTTCGACAGCAGGGTATCCAACTCGCCGGCTTCCCTGGACCAGAGCGATTCGCTGACCGGCCCGGTAGCGAAGATTTCCCGCAACACGTCATGCAGCTCCTCGGCCCGGGTCAGCTCACGCCCCAGCCCATTGTTCAAGCGCTCGACCTGAATCGCCAGGCGCAAGGCATCGTCCTGAGGGCTGATCCGATCGCCCGCCAGCAAGGCGAGGTGTACCCGCAGTCGGGTCAGCGCTTCCTCGACCTCCAACTCAGGGGGTGGGTGGTGACGGGCAGCGTTGCGATGCTGATGGGCCTGCATCATGTCACCGTCCAGGGTATTGTCGCCGTCGACGTCGATGGCCTCTTCTCCCGCCAAGGTGGCCGCGTCGGCTGCCAGGTGGGCGCTGAGCAGCGGCTGCAGGGCCTGCCAGCGCTCGACCTCCTCGCTGACGGCCAGACGCATCAGGCGCTCACGCCGGGCGCGCAGAATGCCGGACCAGCGGCGGTGCATACCTTCACTGCGGCGCCCCGGTGGCAATGGTTCCAGGGCTTCGGCCTCGGCGATGGCCTGGTCGAGCACTGGCGCTTCCCGGCTGGTGTCGGGGTG
Organism: Litchfieldella rifensis; assembly: GCF_042646605.1. NCBI lineage: Bacteria > Pseudomonadati > Pseudomonadota > Gammaproteobacteria > Oceanospirillales > Halomonadaceae > Litchfieldella > Litchfieldella rifensis. The sequence continues at coordinate 14,005 of NZ_JBHRUG010000026.1, forward strand.
CCAGGCGTCGAGGCGGTCGATCAAGGCCTGCATGGCATCGAGCCGTGCCTTGGCGCGCTCGGCGCGATTGTCGCGTTCGGCTTCCCGACTGGCGAAGATGGCGTCGCAGATGTCACGAAACTCCCGCCACAAGGCCTGCTCCTCTCCCTTGGGGGCACGACCCAGTTCGCGCCAGTGGCGTTGCAGTGTCTTGGCCTGTTCGGCGCACTGAACGGCGGACTGTGACGATGCCTGGAGCGCCCTGGCCCGCTCGATCAGCTCTCGCTTGGCATCGGCGATTTCCTGGGCGCGGCGGTCGATCAGTGCCTGCAGGTCGTGGCGTATGCGGCCAAAACGCCGTCCTATGGCTTCGGCGTGATCGCGGGGCACCGGCGAATGCCGACGCCATTGCTCACGGGCACGGTCGCGGATGTCGCGCAGGGCATCGGGGTCGGCGGAGGGATCGGGATGTTCCAGCAGCGCTTCGAGCTGCTCGCATAGCGCCTGGCGGGCCTCGAGGTTGAGCGCGCGTTGGCGATTCAGTGCTTCGCGCCAGGGGGTCAGTCGCTCGTGGATGCGATCGGAAGCGGCGCGGAACCGAGAGGACAGTTCACGGTCGGCGGCGGCATCGCCGAGCTCCCTCCACTCCTTGACCAGCTGTCGGTGACGGCGGTCAAGCTCGGCATCGACGATACTGTCGTCGTCGGCAAGCTCGGCAATGGCCTGGCATAGCTGGTCGCGCTTGGGGCCCGCGACGAAGCCGCGCCAGTCGCGCAGCTCGGCGAGTTGCGCGCCCAGGCGCTTGAGGGTTCCCAAGTGGGGGCGCAGGCGTGATCCGGGCAAGTGCTCGGTACGATGGCGCAGGCTCTGGTGCAGGCGGCTGGCCCCCTTGAAGGCGCCTCGCTGCAACAGGCGCTCGAGTTCCCGCAGGTCATGCTCGAAGGCCTCCAGCCGCTCGTCATGGCTGGGGGGCTCGGAGGCGGTGTCCTGTTCCAACTGGCGCCGGGCGCGTTCGAGAAGTGCCGTGGGTGGCAGCCATTCGGGCCACGCGCAATCATCGAGCAGGGTGGCGAGACGGGGGCGGTCGTTGTCGTCCAGGGCCTGTTCCAGTGCCGCAGCATGTTGGCCCAATCGTTCCCAGGCCTGGCCGAGGCGCTCGTACTCGTCGAGGGCGGCATCGTAGCGTTGGCGCAGTGCGTCATCGGGCGAATGGTGGTCGGAGAGCGTTTGCCAGCGGCTGGCCAGCAGGCGCTTCTGCGCCCGCAGGCTGTCGATGTCCTGGGCGCTGAGACGTTCTCCCAGGCGTAGCCCGTGCAGTGACTCTTCGAGGGCTTCAACCAGTGCCTGGCGCGTCTGGGCGGCATCCTCTCGCTGCCGATCGGCGGCCTCGTGGACGTGCAACTGAGCATCATGATCGGTGATCGTCTTGCGGCAGCGCAGACAGGCGTCCTGGTAGCGGCGTTCCTGCTCGGTGCTCGGCAGGTTCTTGAGAGCCTCCCATTCCCGTTGCAGATGGCGATAGCGTCCGGCATACAAGGGTTCCCAGGCATGCTGGCCATGCTGTTCGAGAGCTTGCAGGATACGCTCGCGTTCGGCATGGGCCGCCGCCACTTGGGCCGCATCGGCTCGCTGTTGATTGAGCCGCTCGCGAGCCAGGCGGGTGACGTGCTTGTCGCGCTTGGCATGGCGCATCAGGCGGACGAGTCCTTCCTCGCTCTGTACTCGGGTCGCGGCGGCATGACGTACCGCGGCAATGCCGTTCTCGCAGGCTTGGTGGATCAGTACGTCCTCGTCGGTAAGGCGCTCCAGGGCGGTCAGGCGCAATTGCTGATTGTCGCCCTGCATGGCGATGTCCGCCAGCAGCGCCTCGTCGTCGAGGCGTTCCACCAAGGCCAGTCTCTCGTGCAAGGCGATGCCGGTTTCGCGCCCCACCAGGAGAGCGACGAGGCGTAAGCGCAGCTGGGGAGAGTCGGCGCCATTCGCCAGCAGGGCCAGCAACTGAGCGGGGTCGTTCAATTTTGCCAAGGCATTCAGGCGCACCTCAGCGTCGTCGTCGACGCAGAGTTGTTCGAGCGCGTGTCGATCCTCTGCGCGCGCGGGATCCAGTCGCGCCACGGCTTGCACCCGGATGTGGGCGTCCGAGTGCTGCCAGCGGGGGCTGAACAAGCGATGAAACCATCCAGACATGAACGATCCTGACATAGTGGCGCGCATCCCTATGGTGACTGGCGAAAACGAGAGGTGCACGGACGACCGGCACTGGCGCCATAAAAAGGTTGGACAACGAACGAGCCAGTGTTATCTAAGCATGTGATGAGATCGTGGAAAAGCCTGACCGCCGTCGATGACATCCACGATGTTGCTTTCTGGAGACACTGACAGCGGCGCAAGCTGGCCTTATGATCAGTTGCAGTCGCGAGACGTGTCGCTTAGCTTTACTCTCATCACCTGACGTGGAGTCCGGCAATGAGTCTTAATGTGGACAGGGCAAGCATGGCATTTTCCTTCAAGGGTGGCATGCTGCCCATGACGGTCATGGAACTGACTAGCGCCGATCCCGAGCGGGTTCGCGAGCAACTGGCCGGCAAACTGAGTCAGGCCCCCGCCTTCTTTCAGCATACCCCTGTGGTACTCAGCGTGGAAAAGCTCGATGAGCCCCACCTGGCGTTGGAGCGTATCTGTGCGGTATGCCGTGCGCACAAGTTGCTGCCGGTGGCGGTGCGCGGTGGCTCGGATCCGGTCAAGCAGTCGGCTTGGGCATTGGGGCTTGGCTGGTTTCCTCCGCAGGAGATCAAGCCGCGCAACCTGGAAAGCGTGGCCGCGGCAAGCGAAGCTCCCAGCGATGCTGGCTGCGACGAGGTAGCACCGACCAGTGTTGCCAGTGGTGGCCGCATTCATCGTGGCACGGTGCGCTCTGGCCAGCAGGTCAGTGCCCCCGACGGCGACCTGGTGGTCATCGGGGCAGTCAATGCCGGTGCCGAGGTGTTGGCAGGCGGCAGCGTGCATGTCTATGGCGCGTTGCGTGGTCGTGCGCTGGCGGGTATCCACGGCGATCATCAGGCCGGCATCTTCTGCCGTGAGCTGCATGCCGAGCTGCTCTCGGTGGCCGGTAATTACAAGCGTCTGGAAGACATCGATCCGCGTCTGCTGGGATCCTCGGTGCAGGTACAATTGAGCGATGATCAGTTGACCATTGCCTCTCTTGCCTGATCCCGGGGCCCGCGTGACGCCTCACTCAGTACCCTATCCCACTAGCAACAGGAAGCTTATCTTGGCCAAGATCATTGTAGTGACCTCCGGCAAGGGCGGGGTCGGCAAGACGACCAGTGCGGCAGCCATCGCCACCGGGCTGGCGCTGCGTGGCAACAAGACGGTGGTGATCGATTTCGATGTGGGCCTGCGTAACCTGGACCTGATCATGGGCTGCGAGCGCCGCGTAGTCTACGACCTGGTCAACGTCATCCAGGGTGAGGCCGGCTTGAATCAGGCGCTTATCCGTGACAAGCGGGTCGATAACCTGCATATCCTGCCGGCCTCGCAGACCCGCGACAAGGATGCGCTGACCAGCGAAGGCGTCGAGAAGATTCTCGATATGCTGGGCAAGGATTTCGATTACATCATCTGCGATTCGCCAGCGGGCATCGAGCGTGGTGCTCAACTGGCCATGTACTTCGCCGACGAGGCGGTCGTCGTCACCAATCCCGAGGTATCATCGGTGCGCGATTCGGATCGCATCCTTGGGTTGCTGGGGTCGAAGACGCGCCGCGCCGAGCGCAACCAGGATCCGGTCAAGGAACATCTGTTGATCACCCGCTATAACCCGTCGCGTGTGGATGACGGTGACATGCTGAATCTCGAGGATATCCAGGAGATCCTGGCCATCGATCTGTTGGGATTGATCCCCGAATCCGAGGCAGTGCTGCGAGCATCCAACCAGGGGATTCCGGTGACCCACGATGCCAAGAGCGATGCCGGTCAGGCTTATACCGATACGGTGTCGCGCTTGCTGGGTGAAGACGTGCCGCTGCGTTTTCATGAGTTTCAGAAGAAAGGTTTGCTAAGCCGCATGTTCGGAGGAGGTCGCCGTTGAAACTGCTGGATTTTCTCAGGGGCGAGCGCAAGAAGACGGCATCTGTGGCCAAGGAACGGCTGCAGATCATCGTGGCGCACCAGCGAAGCCAGCGCGATCAGCCGGATTACATGCCGATGCTGGAGCGTGAGTTGCTGGAAGTGATTCGTCGCTATGTCAAGGTGGAGCAGGATGCCATCAACATCAGCCTCGATCGCGATGACGACTGTTCGGTGCTCGAACTCAATGTGACGCTGCCGCGTAGCTGAGCCGGCGTCCGTAGTGGATAGTGGTGGCTGAGTGAAACCGAGCACTGTGCTAGGCTGAGCGTCTTTGGCATCCCGGCCCGTTTGGAGAGATCGCCCATGGCGCAGCCCCTCGCCGCCCCTCGAAGCTTTTTGTGGCACGATTACGAGACGTTCGGTGCCGACCCTCGCCGTGATCGTGCCTCGCAGTTTGCGGCCATCCGCACCGATGCCGAATTCCAGGAGATCGGCGCGCCGGTGACGTGGTATTGTCGGCCTGCCGACGATTATTTGCCGCATCCGCAGGCGTGCCTGATCACCGGCATCACGCCGCAACAGGCCACTCGGCGTGGGCTGTCCGAAGCCGAGTTCGCCGGGCGTATCAATGCCTTGATGAGCGAGCCCGGTACTTGCGTGCTGGGCTACAACAGCTTGCGCTTCGATGACGAAGTCAGCCGCCATCTGTTCTACCGCAACTTCCTCGACCCTTATGCGCGCGAATGGCAGAACGGCAATTCGCGCTGGGATTTGATCGATGTGGTCCGGGCTTTCCACGCCTTGCGCCCGGAAGGCATCGAATGGCCCGGACGCGAGGATGGGGCGCCCAGCTTCAAGCTCGAGCACCTCACCGCTGCCAATGGCATCGAGCATGTCGGTGCTCACGATGCCCTGGCCGATGTGCGTGCCACTATTGCCCTGGCGCGTCTGCTGAAGACACGCAATGCCAAGCTGTTCGACTATCTGCTGCGCTTGCGCAGCAAGCGCGAGGTGGCCAGGCTGCTGGATATACCCTCACGCAAGCCGGTGCTGCACATTTCGCGACGCTATCCCGCCAGTCGCGGTTGTGCGGCACTGGTGGTGCCGCTGGCCGCGCATCCGAGCAACCCCAATGGCATCGTCGTCTATGATCTGTCGGTGGATCCGACGCCGTTGTTTTCACTCTCGGTCGAGGCGGTTCGTGAACGGGTCTTCGTCGGTGCCGATGACCTCGCAGAGGGCGAGTCGCGCATTCCGCTCAAGGTAATTCATATCAACAAGAGTCCGGTGGTATTGCCGATCTCGACTGTCACCGATGATGTGGCCGCGCGGGTCGGCCTCGACAGAGGACTGTGCGAACGGCATTGGCAGGCGCTATGCAACGATGCCGACTCGGCCCGCAAGGCCGCCGCCGTCTTCGCCGAGGCCCCGCCGGAGGGGCCCCGCGATCCGGACCTGATGCTCTATTCCGGCGGGTTCTTCTCGCCGGCGGATCGTCAGGAGATGCAGCGCGTGCGTGACACCGACCCCTGGCAACTCGCCGAGACATCATTCGCCTTCCAGGACCCGCGGCTGGAGGAAATGCTGTTCCGTTACCGAGCGCGCAGCTATCCCGAGACCCTGGCGGCGGAAGAGCAGACCCAGTGGGAGGCTTATCGCTGGGCACGGATGAACGATGCAAGCCTTGGCGGGTTGACCTTGGCGGGATTTGCGCGCGAGATCGAGCGCCTCAATCAGACCGCGCTGTCCGATCGTGACCGCCAGCTCCTCGAGGAACTGGTGATGTATGTGGAGGCGATCATGCCGCCGCAAGCTTTCGGCTGAGTCGGCAGCCGCCTTTTGCCTGTGCCAGCGCCCGGATCCATGATCCGGGCGCTGGCGTTTCCAGGGTGGGTATTTCAGTCATCGCCTTCGGGCAACGGTGGCAGCTCGGCGGTCAGGGCCAACACATCGCTCGGTGTATCGCCGGGATCGTAGGTGATATTGACCGCGGTGCCGTTGCGCAGCCCGCGCCAGCTCTCGCGCAGCGCGTCGGGTGTGACCGCCATCACTTGCGCGGCCAGTCGCTTGCGGCGATCGAAGTCGGTATCGCCATAGGCCAGGGCGCGCCATAGGCGGTTGGTCATGCCGTCGAGCGATGTATCGCGCTCCAGGAGTTGGTCGCGGACCGCCCGACGGAAGGGGGTCAAGTCTTCGTCGTCGAAGCCTTCCAGCCGCTGGGTGAAGTCTTCCAGAAAGGCGTCGATATGCGCCTGGATCTGATCGCTCGGGGTGTCCGGCGACTGAACCAACAACGCCACTCCAGGCGCATCGAGCAGTGGCGCATAGCTGGCATTGACGATATAGCCGAGCTGCTGTTCGGTACGCAGCTGTGTATAGAAGGGGGTCTCGATCAATTGTCCCAGCAGGGCCAGGCGTGCCTGGCTGGTCAGGGAACGGTCGGGACCTTGCAGGTAGCGTAGTGCCAGCGAATCCTGGCGGGTGGTCTCGGGGTGTAGCTCGGGCAGTGCGGCCGATGCCTGTAGCGGCGCGAGATCGGGAATCTGGTCGGCGGCCAGGCGCGGGAGTAGCGCGTCGGCGACCAGGCGCGCTTCGCGTTTGGCCAATTTATCATCCAGGTTGCCGACTGCCATGGCTTCGATCCGCAAGTCGTTGAGGAAGCGGTGACGGAATTCGCGCAGGTCCTCGACGTCGAGCGTCCTCATGGCCTCGAGCAGTCTGCTGGTTGGCCACTGCGGGCGAATCAGGGCCTCGCCGAGGGTACGGTTGGCTTGTTGGTAGAGGGAGTCCTGCGGCGCATTCCGCCATTCGCGCTCCAGCCGGTAGCGCACGCGATTCACACTGGCAGCGCCGATCTCGCCCTCGATCAACTGCGCCAGGACCTGGCGCATCACCAGGTCCTGGCGGTCACGCCAGCCCGAGAACGACAAGGTGATCCCTCGGGCATGGGCATAAGCTTCGAAGTGGTGTCCGGCCAGGCGGGCCGGATAGAGGTCTTCATTCAGGCTATCGTCGAGCCAGCCCGCCAACAGTCGCGAAAGGGCGGCATCACGGGCCTTGGCGGCGGCGTCGGGATGCTGCAGGCTGAAGCGCCACTCCACCTTGGGAGTGTTGAAGCGAGCATCGGCCTGGTGCCATAGCGAGAAGCCGTCCTCGTCGATCAACCGCTGCGGCACGTCATCCTGCATCTCGAGCAGGTTCAGGTTCTCGGCGATGAAGGGGTTGGGAGGCGGCAGCGAAAGGCCGGCCAGGGGGGCGCCGTCGGGCCAGTCACGCGGGTGCTCCACGCGGTAGGGAGCCTGGAACCAGGGGGAGACCTGGTCACCGTCGACCTCGGGTCCGCTGTAGACACGCAAGAGGTTGTCGGGGCGCAGGGCATCCAGGTATCCGTGGATCTGTGCGCGCGGGAAGCCGTCCATGCGGTAAGGCGCATAGTTGACGTCTTTCAACGGGAAAAGCGCCAGGTTCATGGACAGCTGCATGGCGCTGTGCAGCGGCGAGCCGTGCTGCTGGAAGCGGAACTCCTGCTCGGACAGGCTGGCTTGTTCCCGGTAGCGCCATGCTTCCAGCCCTTCTTCGGCGATCAGGGCGATGGCCTCGAACAGGCTGGCCTGGATGCGCGGCAATTGTCTGGCGCCGGCCGGCGTCAGGCTGATATCGATCGAGAACAGTGCTTCGTTACCGTCGCCGTGGGTGACGCCCGCCGAGAGCCCATCGGCCAGGCCGGCGTCACGCAACGCCGCCAGCAGGCTGCCCTCGCCCTCGTGGCCCAACAGGTTGGCGAGGTAGGCGGCCGGTTTGTGGCGATAGTGGTTGATGGGGTCGACGACCGGAAACAGGAAGCGTACCTGGCGGCTATCGCGCACCGACTTGACGTCGACAGCCAGCGGCAGACTGCCCTTCTCGACCAGAGGCGCGTCCACCTGGGGGCGTGACAGGTCGCGGTCGGCAATATCGATGAAACGCTCTTGCACCATGGCTTCGAGTCTGTCCAGCGGCTGTGGTGCCACGATCGCCAGGTGCATGACGTTGGCGCCGTAGTGATTCTCGTAGAAGTCGATGACCCGCTCGCGCAGGCTCGGCTCGCCTTCCTCGCGGTCGGCCAGGGTCTCGCGGCTGCCGACCGAGAAGCCGGTGGTGGGATTGTCCGGATTCAGCACCTGGTTGAGTGCGTCATTGACCCGACGTCCGTCGTCACGAAGACGGGCCTGGTACTCCGAGTGGACGATATTGCGTTCGCTTTCGAGCTGGTCGGCATTGAACAACGGTGCGATGAAGAAACGGCCGAAGCGGTCCAGGGCACCGGGCAAGGCCTCTGGCTCGATATCGAAGAAGTAGTTGGTATCCTGAGGTGCAGTGAAGGCGTTATGGGTGCCGCCGTGCCGGTTGAGGTAGTTCTGGTAGGCGTCGGCCTCGGGGTATTTGTCGGTACCCAAGAACAACATGTGTTCGACGAAGTGAGCCAGGCCGGCGAGATCGCTGGGGTCGCTGGCGCTACCCACACCGACGTTCATCGAGGCGGCGGCCTTGTCGGCTTTCGCATCGCTGACCAGCAGCACGGTCAGGCCGTTGGCGAGCGTCAGGATGCGGTAGTCGCGCTCATCGTGGGGACTGACGCGCGGAGTTTCCACGCGGGCGATGCTTTCACCAGCATCGCTGTCATCGGCGAGCAAGGGCGCGGCAGCCAGGACCGCAAGGCTCACTGCCAGACCGCCGAGGAGTCGGCCAAGACGCCACCACCCGTGACGGATGGTGACATGATGGTGCCGACGGGAGTCGGCAGTCGAGAGGTAGGGGATATGCATCATGTCTCCTTGGCGATGTTCCAGCGCAGCATGGGGCCGGTAGGATGGCCGCAAGCCCAGTCCTGGTTCGAGGGGTCGTTCACTCGCCTTGATACCGGAAAAGCGCCCAACAGTTCCAGCGGTGCGGGAGTCAACAGGTGGCCGGCTTCGTCTTCTGGCGTCGCCGGATCGAGCCAGGTCGCGGCCGCGGCACGGTCGATGACGGCCGGCAGGCGCTCGGTCAGGGGGGCCAGCAGGGAGTTGGCGGCCACGGTGATCAGGGCAGTGGAGTCGTTATGTTCGGTCAGGGTGGTGTGATAGCGACACCATAACGCAGCCAGCAGCAGGGGTCCCCGGTCGACACGCGTCACCAGGAAGGGCTGCTTGAAGCGTGGCTGGGGTTTCCAGACGTAGATGCCGGTGGCAGGGATCAGGCAGCGCCGGGCGCTGAAGGCTTCCTGGAACATGGGGCGCGACGCTAGGTTTTCGGCACGGGCGCAGTGAGGCGCATGGTCGAGCACCTTGAGCCAGGGGGGAGTCAAGCCCCAGAATGCCGTGACCAGTTGTACCTGCCCATGGGCCTGGCGAATCATCGACAGGGGCCGACGTGGCGCCTGATTGGCACTGATCAGCAACGACGTTTCGCTGACCAGGCTGGGCAGCAGGGCAGCGAGGTCGAAGGGTGCGATATGCAAGCGGCCAGCCATGGGGACTCCTGATGAAGCGGGGGGTCAGAGTAACCAAGACGTCGCAGGTGGGAAAGCTCGATTGCGGCGCAGGCCATGCCTTGGGCTTGCGTTTACGCGCGGTGTCGATATGCTGGTCGGAAACACTGTTCGACCTACGTCGCTACCAACGAGAGGATGTCGATGGCTCGTCCCAGACAGCATGCGCCAGAGGCGTTGCATGCCCAGGTCATGGCGGCATGTGACGCCTGGTTGCAGGACAATCCTGCACACACGCTGTCGCTAAGGGCGCTGGCGAGGGAGGTTGGCTGTGCACCGAGCACATTGTTGAAGCTCTATGGCAGCTTCGGCAATCTGCTGCAGCACGTCAACATCGAAACGCTTGCGCGATTGCGTGGTGCCGTGGAGGGATTGTCGGAGGCTCATCCCGAGCCGCGCCTCAAGTCGCTGGCTACCGCCTATTGGCAGTTCGCCCACCGCGCTCCCTATCGCTGGCAGTTGCTGTTCGATTACCCCCTGGCGCAGGAGGGCGAACTCGACCAGCGCCAGAACGATATGATCGAGGCGCTGTTCGTGCGCGTCGAGGCCACGCTCAAGGAGTACCAGCCAGCGCTGGATGACCCGGCGGCGCGGCGCATGGCCCGCACCTTGTGGGGTAGCGTGCACGGCCTGGTACAACTGGGTCTGAATGAGCGGCTGGGATACTGGCAGGGGCAGCCGTTGGAAGTCGGCGAGTTGATCGATCAGCTGCTGTCGACCATCCTTGCCGGGCTCAGGCATGACCCGAGGGCCTCGTGAGTTCACGCCTTCTCATTCAGCGCCGCTTCGCACCTCTGTTCTGGACCCAGGCGCTGGGTGCCTTCAACGACAACCTCGTGCGAATGGTCCTGCTGTTGCTGGTCTGGAGTGTGGCTTCGCAGCAGGATCGGGAGTATGGCTGGATCCCCAGCCTGGCGGCGGTGGTTTTTCTGCTGCCCTTTCTGTTGCTGTCCTCCTGGGGCGGGATGCTTGGCGACCGGCTCGACAAGCAACGCCTGATTCGTCGCTTGAAGCTGCTGGAATTGGTAATCATCGGTATGGCGTCGGTGGCGGTATGGTTCGAGAGCATCGTCATGCTGTTCGTCGTGCTACTGCTGCTGGGAGTGCAGTCGGCGCTTTTCGAGCCGGTGAAGTATGCCATCCTGCCGCAGCACCTGGTGCCCACCGAACTGGTGAACGGCAATGCCTGGATCGGGGCGGGTTTCTTCGTTGCCATCCTGGCGGGCACCTTGCTGGCCGAGTCGTTGATGACGCTGCCCGAGCCCTGGGCGCGGCTGACGGTCATTCTGGCCTTGGTCGGGACGGCGAGCCTGGGGCTGATGGCAAGCTTTGCGGTGCCGCCGGCCCCGCCGCGCGCCAGGATCCGTGTGACCTGGCATCCGTGGCGCAGTACCTGGGAAGTGCTGCGCCAGGGCGTGCGTGAAAAGCACCTCTTTCCCGCCATGCTGGGTATCGCTGCCTTCTGGTTCTTCGGTACCTGCTACTTGACGCTGCTGCCGGCCTGGGCACGCAATATCGTTGGCGGTGCATCGTCGTTCAGCTTGTTGTTGACGGCATTTGTCCTGGGAGTGGGGGGAGGCGCCCTGCTCTGTGCGCGTTTTTCGGCAGGGCGACTGGAGTTGGGCCTGGTGCCGCTGGGCGCGCTCCTGATCGGTGCCGCGAGCTTGTATCTGGCCAGCCTGGCGCCATTGCCGGGTGGCATGCATGAGCTGGCCATCCTGATGGGTAGCGGCGGCTTCTGGCAGATGTTGGTGGGCTTCGCCCTGGTGGGGGTCGGGGGAGGCCTCTACAGCGTGCCGCTCTATACCCTGATCCAGGTGATCAGCCGCGAGGAACAGCGTGCCCGCCTGATCTCCGCCGCCAATATCATCAATGCACTGCTGGTCGCCATGGCGCTCGCTTACGGTATCGCCATGCTGGTGTGGCTGGAGAGCGGTCTGCGGATGTTCGTCGCCAGCCTCGGAGCCATGGCGCTGATCATCGGGGCCGGCTTGTTGCTGCGTCGGCCCCGCCCGGTGCTGCGTTTGATGATCTTCGCCCTGGTGCATGTGATCTATCGGCTGCGCTTCCACGGGCGCCAGCATATTCCCGTACGCGGCGCGGCGCTGGTGGTGTGCAATCATGTCAGCTTCATGGATGCCTTGGTACTGGGCGGCGCCAGCCCTCGACCATTGCGTTTCCTGATGGATCAACCCATCTACGAGTCGCCGTGGCTCAACTGGTGGTTTCGCATTGTCGGTGCCATTCCGGTGAATTCCGATCGTCGCGACCCCGGCAATGTGCGTCGCGCTCTGAACGAGGTCAGCCATGCCCTGCGCCAGGGCGAGGTGGTAATGCTGTTTCCCGAGGGGCGATTGACCCCGGATGGCGAGATCCAGGGGTTCCGGCGAGGGCTGGACATGATTCTGGCGCGCGATCCGGTACCGGTGGTGCCGGCGGGATTGGCGGGGTTGTGGGGATCCTGGACATCCCACTACGGAGGCCGCGCCTTGACCAAGCTGCCGCGACGCTTTCGCGCGCGAGTCGCGCTCTCTTTCGGTGAACCGCTATCGGCCCGTGAGGCGCGCTCGGCGCTGCTGGAGACACGTGTGCGCAAACTCAAGGCCGAGGCCGAGGCCTGGGTCACTGATCGAGGCAAGTCACCGTTGGCTCAGTCCTGAAGCCGTTCAGGTGTGGCGAATCGGGCGCCGTGATGCCTGCCAGCAGCGCGCCGAAGTGATCAGCTTGTCCTTGGCCTGAAGGATTTCCATGCGGATGACACCGACCTGCAGGCAGGCTGGCCCATCGGGAAAGGATTCGAGGTGCTCGAGGATCAGGCCATTGAGGGTCTTGGGGCCGTCGGTCGGTAGCTGCCAGCCCAGCGACTTGTTGATTTCGCGAATGTTGGCGGTACCTTCGATCATGTAGCTGCCATCGTCCTGTAGATGAATCTCCTGGTGCATGCCTGCCACGTCGGTGGTGAATTCGCCAACGATCTCCTCGAGAATGTCCTCCAATGTCACCAGTCCCTCCACGTCGCCGTACTCGTCGACCACGATGCCGATGCGACGCTTCTGCTGCTGGAAGTTGAGCAGTTGGGTATGCAGCGGGGTGGATTCCGGAATGAAGTAGGGTTCGCGGGCCTCCTGGACGATGGCGGCCTTGGTCACCTCCTGCCTGGAAAGGAAGCGTGCGGCATTACGCAGGTGCAGCATGCCGATGATATTGTTGATGTCGCCCTTGTAGACCGGCAACCGGGTGTGCTGGCTGGTGCGGATCTGTGCCAGGATGCTGTCCAGGTCGTCTTCCAGGTCGATGCCTACCACCTCATGACGCGGCACCATGATGTCGTTCACGGTGACGTTTTCCAGGTCGAGGATCGACAGCAGCATGGCCTGGTGGCGATGGGGGATCAGAGTGCCGGCTTCATGGACTACGGTGCGCAGCTCATCACGGGTCAGGTTGTCGGCACCGCCGTCGAGGCTCTTGACGCCTACCAGCCGAAGTAGGCCATTGGAGAGGGCATTGACCAGCCATACCACGGGATAGAGCAGCTTGAGCAGAGGTTCCAGCGCGAACGAGGCGGGATAAGCGATGCGCTCGGGCTTGATCGCCGCATAGGTCTTGGGACTGACCTCGGCGAAGATCAGGATCACGATGGTCAGGATCAAGGGGGCTATCGCCGGACCGGTGACCTCACCGAAGAAATGGATCGCCAGCACGGTGGCGATCGCTGCCGCCAGGTTGTTGACGAGGTTATTGCCGATCAGGATCACCCCGATCAGTCGGTCGGGCCTGGCCAGTAGGCGCATGACCCGCTTGGCAGGACGTTCACCGCTGTTGGCCTGGTGACTCAGGCGATAGCGGTTGATCGACATCATGCCGGTCTCGGAACTGGAGAAGAAGGCAGACAGGCAGATAAGCAGAAACAGCAAGCCGAACAGCAGTCCCAGCGGGAAGTCGTCGCTCAAGATCGATGGATCCTCAATGGCGTATCAGGCTCGTTTGTAGGGATTCCCCGGAAGACTGTCAAGGCGGACTCCATCGATAGGGCACTCAGCCCTGGGGGAAGATGATTTCCAGGGCAAACTTGCTGCCGAAGTAGGCCAGCACCAGCAGCGCGCAGCCACCGAGGGTCCAGCGTACCGCACGCAGCCCGCGCCAGCCAAACCAGTGGTGGCCGGCCAGCAGCGTCGAGAAGATCACCCACGCGGCCAGCGACAGCAGCGTCTTGTGAGCCAAATGCTGAGCGAAGAGATCGTCGACAAACACGAAGCCACTGACGATGGCGGCGGTGAGCAACAACATTCCGGCCCAGATCAACTCGAACAGCACGCGTTCCATGGTGGTCAAGGGGGGCAGCGCCTGGATGATGCCGCGGGTATGGTGGTGACGGAGAGCCTGGTTCTGCATGGCCAGCAACACTGCCTGCACGGCGGCGATGGCGAACAGGGAAAAGGCCAGGGCCGAACTGATGGCGTGGAAGGCGATCCCCGGTGTCATGCCGGTGCCGTGCCCGGAGCTGGGCAGTCCGACGGCGAGCAGCAGCGTGACAGCGGCCAGCGGGAACAAGCCCACGGAGGCATTGAGGATCGGCTTGATCAGGCTGACTGCCAGCAGCAGGGCGGCGATGAGGGCGCTGGCCAGCATCGCGCTGTACGACAGGCCCAGCCCCAGGCCGCCGGCTTCGCGCAGAATGGCGATGATCGTCAGGGCATGGCAGAGCAGTGCCAGCAGCCCCACGCCCCGCACCAGGACGGGGCGTTGCGGCACGCGGCGTGACAGCGCCAGGCCCTGCCAGGAGGCGGCGCCGAGATAAAAGATGATGGCCAGGAGGGCAAAGGGAAGCGCCTGCATTGGATGCTGTCCGTGCGCCGTCGACATCGGCGGAATGAGAATCGGGGACGTTGCTGAAGGCCATCACTATACCGAATCCCGTGCGCTGCGCCCAGCCACCGGCAAGTGTGACAACGCGTGCATGGAGACTGACGTCGCTAAGGCGTATAATTGCCGGTCACAGCCAAGGCATCGCTGCCGGAGAGGCCCATGTTCGAGAGTTTGACAGAGCGTCTATCGCGGACGCTGAAGACCATCAGCGGTCAGGCCAAGCTGACCGAAGACAATATCAAGGATACCTTGCGCGAGGTGCGCCGGGCGCTGCTGGAGGCCGACGTGGCCCTGCCGGTGGTCAAGGCGTTCATCGACCGTGTGCGCGAGCGTGCCGTAGGTCAGGAAGTGTCGAGGAGCCTGTCGCCGGGCCAGCAGTTCGTCAAGATCGTCCAGCAGGAACTCGAGGCGATCATGGGCGAGGCCAACGAGGGCCTGAGCCTCAAGGGCGCGCCGGCGGTGATCCTGATGGCCGGCCTGCAGGGGGCGGGCAAGACCACCTCGGTGGCCAAGTTGGCGCGCTATTTGCGGGAGCGCGAGAAGAAGAAGGTGCTGGTGGTCTCCGCCGACGTCTATCGTCCGGCGGCCATCGATCAGCTCGAGACGTTGGCCAAGGAAGTCGCCGTCGACTTCTTCCCGTCGCAATCCGACCAACGGCCTGTGGCCATCGCCGAGGCAGCACTCAAGCATGCTCGGATCCAGTTCCATGACGTGGTGATCGTCGATACCGCCGGTCGCCTGCATGTCGATGCCGACATGATGGACGAGATCCAGGCCCTGCATAAGGCGGTGGCCCCTCAGGAAACGCTGTTCGTGGTCGACGCCATGACCGGTCAGGATGCCGCCAACACCGCCAAGGCGTTCCACGAGGCACTGCCGCTGACCGGGGTGATCCTCACCAAGGCGGATGGCGATGCCCGTGGTGGCGCAGCGTTGTCGGTGCGGCACATCACCGGCAAGCCAATCAAGTTCATGGGCATGGGGGAAAAGGTCGATGCCCTCGAGCCCTTTCATCCGGATCGCGTTGCCTCGCGCATCCTCGGTATGGGCGATGTGTTGTCGCTGATCGAGGAGGCGGAGCGTACCGTCGACAAGACCAAGGCCGAAAAACTGGCCAAGAAGGTCAAGAAGGGTGAGGGGTTCGATCTCGAAGACTTTCGTGATCAGCTCGTGCAGCTCAAGAAGATGGGGGGCATGGGCGGTCTGATGAGCAAGTTGCCCGGGATGGGGCAGATGGCTGAAATGGCGCAGGGGCCGGGGCCCGAAAAGGAGTTTGGCAAGCTCGAGGCCTTGATCAACTCGATGACCCCCAAGGAGCGTCGCAAGCCGGAGATCATCAACGGCTCGCGCAAACGCCGCATCGCCGCCGGTGCCGGCCTGCAGGTACCGGACCTCAATCGCCTGCTCAAGCAGCACAAGCAGATGCAGAAGATGATGAAGAAGGCGGGCAAGAAGGGCGGCATGCAGAAGATGATGCGCGGCATGTCCGGGATGATGGGGGGCGGTGGTCCCGGTGGTCCTGGCGGTATGGGCGGTCCCGGTGGCGGCTTCCCCTGGCGTTGAACTGTCGGGAGGGGCGAGCGGAAAAAGGTTTCCAAGCGTCGCCGATTTCCGTAGAATGCTGCCTCTTCGTGGCAGGACCGCGCGGAAGCGCGCGCCACGGTCGTGACAATCGGCCAGTCGACGGCGTCTTGCGTCTCGTCATTGCGCCGCAGCGGCATGGCCTTCCCTGGAAGGCTTGCCGGCATGATAGGGGCTCGGTGATATTGCCGGGTTCCGGCAATATTTCAGTAACTTCAACCGAAGGACAGTTAACGCAATGGTTACCATTCGTCTGGCACGTGGTGGCGCCAAGAAGCGTCCCTTCTACCACCTGACTGTTAGCGACTCTCGCCAGTCTCGTGACGGCCGCTTCATCGAGCGCGTCGGCTTCTTCAATCCGGTCGCCCGGGGCCAGGAAGAGCGTCTGCGTATCGATCTGGACCGTGTCACTCACTGGCAGAGCCAGGGTGCTCAGGTTTCCGATCGCGTCGCCGAACTGATCAAGGAAGCCCGCAAGCAGGCCTGAGCCTGTGGCGGTGCTGGCCGAACCAGGCAACGACGGATCGCGAACGGTCATGTCCAACGAGGTATCGGCAGTGGTAGAGCGCGCCACCCATGACAGTGACGACCACTACGTGGTGCTGGGTAAGCTGACCAGTCCCTATGGCGTCAAGGGCTGGCTGCGGGTGTATTCGTACACCAGTCCCATGGACGGCATCCTCGATTACCCCGAATGGGTGCTGAGGCGTGCCGGCGAGATCGAGACCCGCCGGGTCAAGCAGGGGCGGCGACAGGGCAAGGGCCTGGTGGCCAGCCTCGATGGTGTCGCGTCTCGTGAGCAGGCCGAGTCGCTGGCAGGGGCCGAGGTGCTGTTGCCCAAGGACACGCTGCCCGAGCTCGCTCCGGGCGATTATTACTGGCATCAACTGGAAGGCCTGCAGGTGGTCACCCGGGAAGGCACGAAACTCGGTCGGGTGAGCTATCTGTTCGAGACCGGTGCCAACGATGTCATGGTCGTGGCGGGGGATGCCGAGGCCATCGATGACCGGGAGCGACTACTGCCCTTCCTGCCCGGTCAAGTGGTATGCGACGTGGATCTTGATGCCGGGATCATGACGGTGGACTGGGATCCGGATTTTTGAACGAATTCTGACGTACCGCTTCCCGGCCATGGCGGTCGGAAAGAGGAAACGGGACATGCTGCCGTGTGGATTGGGGTCGTTTCGCTATTCCCGGAGATGTTTGACGCGGTTACCCGCCACGGCGTGACAGGGCGGGCGGTCAGGCAAGGGCTGCTGGAACTGGAGTTCTGGAACCCCCGCGACTATGCCACGGACAAGCATCGCACGGTGGACGATCGCCCCTACGGCGGCGGTCCGGGCATGCTGATGAAGGTCGAGACCCTGCGTGGTGCCATCGCGGATGCTCGTCGGGGAGCTGAAGCGGCGACAGGCCGCCCTGCCAAGGTGATCTACTTGTCGCCACAGGGGCGACCTCTGGATCAGCGGGGCGTGCAGGAGTTGGCCGGCGCTACCCCTCTGGTGGTGGTCGCTGGCCGTTATGAAGGCATCGACGAACGTGTCGTGGAAAGCGATGTCGATGAAGAGTGGTCGATCGGTGACTATGTGTTGAGTGGCGGCGAGCTGCCGGCCATGGTGCTGATCGATGGCGCGGCACGCTTGGTGCCCGGGGTGCTGGGCCACCAGGACTCGGCGGTGGAGGACTCCTTCAACGACGGACTGCTGGACTGCCCGCACTATACGCGCCCCGAGGAAGTCGAGGGGCGGTCGGTGCCGGAGGTCCTGCTCAGCGGCAATCATGCGGCGATCAAGCGCTGGCGGCTGAAGCAGTCGCTGGGACGTACCTGGCTCAGGCGTCCCGATCTGTTGCATGGCAGGACCCTGAATCGTGAGCAGCAGGTGTTGCTCGACGAATTCATCGAGGAATACGCCACTCAGGCGGAGGTGCAGGCCAGCCCGGACCAAGACTGAACCGAGGCACCTGCGTCATACACAGAGTCGACTCCCGCGTCATCGCCCGTTTCGGGTCGAGTGTCGGGATCACACAGGAAACATCGAGGAGCGAGCAATGAGTAGCAAGAGCAAGGTGATCCAGGCGATCGAAGCCGAGCAGATGAGCAAGGAAGTCCCGGCCTTCGCCCCGGGCGACACCGTGGTCGTCCAGGTCAAGGTCAAGGAAGGCAACCGCGAGCGTCTGCAGGCTTTCGAAGGCGTGGTGATCGGCAAGCGTAACCGGGGTCTGAACTCCGCCTTCACCGTGCGCAAGATTTCCCACGGTGTCGGCGTCGAGCGGACCTTCCAGACCTACAGCCCGCTGGTCGCTGCCATCGACGTCAAGCGCCGTGGTGACGTGCGTCAGGCCAAGCTGTACTACCTCCGTGAGCGCAGCGGCAAGTCCGCTCGTATCAAGGAAAAGCTGGCCTAAGCGCAGGCGTTGGCTGGACCGGTGCGGAGCCTGCCTGGCCCGTACCCAGCGAAACCCCGTCACCGCTCGCGCGGGGCGGGGTTTCGGCGCTTCTGAGGGAGGCCGATGAGTGACGTGACCGAGCAAGATCGCCAGCTGGAGGCTTTTCTCGATGCTCTGTGGCTCGAGCAGGGGGCGAGCGAGCATACCCTGGCCGCCTATCGACGCGACCTGCAAGCCTGGTTGCACTATCTGGGAAAACGGGGACTCGCGCTATCGGCGCCGGGACCGCAGGCCCTGCCGCAATGGCTGGACGAGCGGCGCGCCGCCGGTTATCAGTTGCGCTCCAATGCCCGCTTGCTGTCGAGCCTGCGACGCTTCTATCGCTGGGCGCTGGCCAGTGGGACGATCGATCATGATCCACTGGCCGAGGTGCGGCTGCCCCGGGTGCGTCCCAGCCTGCCCGAAACGCTCGACGAGCCCGAGGTCGAACGGCTACTGGAGGCGCCGGACCTGGATACCGCCATCGGGCTGCGCGATCGCGCCATGCTCGAAGTGCTCTATGGCAGCGGCCTGAGGGTCTCCGAACTGGTCGGCATGACAGTGGATGCGGTCAATCTGCGCCAAGGAGTGATCCGGGTGCTGGGCAAGGGCGACAAGGAACGGTTGGTGCCGATAGGAGAGGAGGCGATTGCCTGGCTGGAACGTTATCTGCGTGCCGGGCGCGGTGCACTGATGAGCGATATCACCCGGCTGCCGCTGTTTCCCGGGCGTGGCGATGGCTTCATGACGCGCCAGACCTTCTGGCACCGCATCAAGGCCCATGCCAGGACGGCGGGTATCGACAAGCCATTGTCGCCGCATACCCTGCGCCATGCTTTTGCGACCCATTTATTGAATCATGGCGCCAATCTGCGTGTCGTACAGCTGCTGCTGGGGCATAGCGACCTGTCGACCACGCAGATTTATACGCATGTCGCTCAGGCGCGCCTGGAAGCGTTGCATGCCGATCATCATCCCCGAGGTTAACCATGAATCGACTCCTGATGTCCGCTCTCACCGGTCTGTTTGCCGCTGCTTTGACCGGCATCGCGTTTTCCACTACGACCCTCGCCTCGACCCACCATGAACTGGCCGAGCGCCTGACCGTGAATGGCGAACCCATGCCGGTCGCCGAGGTGCGCGAGACGCCGCTCGACGGTTTCTTCGAAGTGCGCCTGGAGAACGGCGAAACCTTCTACAGCGATGCCGCGGGCAAGCATTTCCTGGTCGGGGATCTCTACGAGAATAGCGATGCCGGGCTGGTCAATCTCACCGAGCAGCGGCGCAACGCCGAGCGCGCCGAACGCCTGGCGCAGGTGCCGGAAAGCGAGCAGGTGATCTTTCGCGGGCCCGGCGAGACGCGGGCCGTGGTCAAGGTATTCACCGATACCACTTGCCCCTATTGTCGGCGTTTTCACGAGGAAGTGCCCAAGCTCAACGAGATGGGCATCGAGATCCACTATCTCGCCTTCCCGAGGGCCGGCATGGGCTCCGAGGGCGGACGAGCGCTGAGTCAGGTGTGGTGCGCCGACAATCGCACCGAGGCCATGACCACGGCCAAACGCGAGGAAGCGCTGTCCAACTCGCCGGACTGCGACAACCCGGTCGAGGAACAGTATCATCTGGGCATGGAGATCGGCGTTCAGGGCACGCCGGCGATCGTGATGCCGGATGGGCGCATGGTACCGGGCTACGTGCCGGCCGAGCGCCTGGCCGCCATGCTTGGCCTGAACGACTGACATCGATACCGTTGACGCCTTCCGGCCATCTCGGCACGCTGGATGGCAGGGCACGATACCAGGGGCATGAGGCGACATACGAAAAACTGCCTGAGACAACACGACACAAGCAAGGGGATAAGACGTTGAAACCGGTGAGAGTAGGAATCTGTGGTCTGGGCACCGTGGGTAGCGGTACCTTCAATGTGTTGATGCGCAATGCCGATGAGATCGCTCGGCGTGCGGGACGGCCGATCGTCATCGAGCAGGTGGCGATGCGTCGCGACAACCCGGACTGCGATACCGCCGGTGTCAAGACCACTGCGGATGTCTTCGAGGTGGCCAGAAACCCGGACGTGGACGTGCTGGTCGAGCTGATCGGCGGCTATGAGGTGGCCCGGGAACTGGTGCTGACCGCCATCGAGCACGGCAAGCACGTGGTGACCGCCAACAAGGCGCTGATCGCCGTACACGGCAATGAAATCTTTCAGGCCGCCCACGAGCAGGGGGTGATCGTCGCCTTCGAAGCCGCCGTGGCCGGCGGCATCCCGGTCATCAAGTCGCTGCGTGAGGGCCTGGGGGCCAACCGCATCGAATGGCTGGCCGGCATCATCAACGGTACCGGCAACTATATCCTCACCCATATGCGCGACGAGGGACGAGCCTTCGAGGACGTGCTGGCCGAAGCCCAGGCCCTGGGATATGCCGAAGCCGACCCGACCTTCGATGTCGAGGGCATCGATGCCGCGCACAAGCTGACCATCCTGGCCTCGATTGCCTATGGCGTGCCGCTGCAGTTCGAGAAGGCCTATACCGAAGGTATTTCGCGAATCACTGCCGAGGATGTCGAGCAGGCCGACAACCTGGGGTATGTCATCAAGCACCTGGGGATTTCCAAGCGCACCGAGGCCGGTTTCGAGCTGCGCGTGCATCCGACGCTGATCCCCAAGGAGCGCATGCTGGCCAACGTGCACGGCGTCAAGAACGCCATCGCCGTGATGGGCGACGCCGTGGGGCCGACTCTCTATTACGGCGCCGGCGCCGGGGCCGAGCCCACTGCCTCGGCGGTGGTCGCCGACCTGCTCGACGTGGCACGGGACATCACCACCGATCACCACTACCGGGTACCCTATCTGGCCTTCAGTGGCATCCACGATGAGATCAACGCCCTGTCCATCCTACCCATGGAGGAGATCGTCACCGCCTACTACCTGCGCCTGCTGGCGGTCGACCGTCCGGGGGTCCTGGCCAGGGTGGCGACCATCCTCTCCGAGCAGGGGATCTCCATCGAGGCGATCATCCAGAAGGAGGCCACCGAGGGCGAGTTGGTGCCGATCATCCTGCTGACCCATCGGACTCGCGAGAAGAACATGAATGAGGTGATTCGCCAGATCGAAGCGCTGGCCGATATCGCCGGCTCGGTAACCCGGATTCGCGTCGAGAGCCTGGACGAGCACGAATAACCCAGCCGCGAGCCTCGGGTCACGGGCGTCGAGCAGCGGGTGCTCGTGGCCCGTCGCTCGCCGCTCGTGGCCCACGGAGTGGAAAGATGCGCTATATCAGTACTCGCGGGCAGGCGCCCGCACTGAGTTTCGAGGATGTCGTGCTGACCGGCATGGCCAGCGATGGCGGCCTCTACGTTCCGGAAAGCGTGCCGCAGCTTAGCCACGATGACCTGGCCGCCATGGCCGGCCTGTCCTACGCCGAGATCGCCTTCCGGGTGATGCAGCCCTTCGTCGCCGGGGCCATCGACGACGACACCTTCCGCGGCCTGGTGCGCGATGCCTATGCCACCTTCAGCCATGACGCCGTGGTGCCGCTCAACCAGCTCGATGCCAACCATTTCCTGCTCGAACTGTTCCACGGCCCGACCCTGGCCTTCAAGGATGTGGCCTTGCAGTTGTTGGGCCGGTTGCTCGACCACTTCCTGGCCAAGCGCGGCGAGCGCGCGGTGATCATGGGGGCCACGTCGGGCGACACCGGCTCGGCGGCGATCGAGGGCTGCCGCCACTGCGACAACCTGGACATCTTCATCCTCCATCCGTACAACCGGGTCTCCGAGGTGCAGCGTCGCCAGATGACCTCGGTGCTGGCCGACAATGTCTTCAATATCGCCATCGAGGGCAATTTCGACGACGCCCAAGCCATGGTCAAGGCCAGCTTCGCCAACCAGGACTTCCTGAACGGCACGCGGCTGGTGGCGGTCAACTCGATCAACTGGGCGCGCATCATGGCCCAGATCGTCTATTACGTCGCCGCCGGCGTGGCGCTCGGCGCGCCGCACCGCCCGGTCAGCTTCTGCGTGCCGTCGGCCAACTTCGGCAATGTCTTCGCCGGCTACATGGCCTACCGCATGGGCTTGCCGGTCAAGCAGTTCATCATCGCCACCAACGCCAACGATATCCTGCACCGCACGCTGGCCGACAACGACTTCTCCAAGCGCGAGCTGAAGGCAACGCTGGCGCCGTCGATGGATATCGTGGTGTCGTCGAACTTCGAGCGACTGCTGTTCGAGGCCTATGGCCGCGACGGCGACGCCGTACGCGAGCTGCTCGAGCGCTTCCAGCAGGAACCCACGACACTCGCCGAGGCACCGCTGGCCAGGCTGCGCGACCTGTTTGCCAGCCATAGCGTCGATGACGCCACCATCCTCGAGGTGATTCGTGAGGCCCACCATCGCACCCAGGAGATTCTCGACCCGCATACCGCCACCGGCTATCGCGCCGCCGAGCGGGTGCGTGCCGATGCCGCCACGCCGGTGGTGACGCTGGCCACCGCGCATCCGGCCAAGTTCGCCGAGGCGGTGGTCAAGGCCGGGTTCCCCGGCGTCCCCTTGCCGCCGCATATGGACGACCTGCTGGAACGCGAGGAACGCTATACGGTGCTGCCGGCGGAGCTTGCGGCGGTGCAGCGCTTCGTGGCCGAGAACCGCCGCTGATTGATGGCATACTCTGCTCCCTTTTTGGAGCGGACAGCACCCAAGGCCAGGCCAGGAAGAAAGCGGAACTCGTGCGGCAGGGATAGCCGCACGGGAGTGCCCAGGGAAGGGGGCATTCGGCCATGACCTGTCGCGACAGGAATTTTCCCAAGGGACCCACGCCCGCTCTGCCCGGGCGTTCTTTCGCAAGGAGAGTTCCGTTTGGATACGGAGATCGCCCAACCCCTCATCCAGGACCTACTCCGGACGCGCATTCAGCCGCGGCAGCGTGACGCGGCGCTCTATGCACGGGCGCAGGCCGAGGGACTGACCGAGCTGCAGGCGCGGATACTGGCCGGTCGGCTGGCCGGTTACCGTGGCGAGATCGGCCCGCTGGTCTCGCCCAGTCTGCGTCATCTCGAGCATCCCGAGCGCCTGGCGGACGCGCGTCGCGCCGCCGAGCGCCTCGGCCAGGCGGTGGTGGAAGGCGAGCATATCGGCATCCTCACCGACTACGACGTCGACGGCATCACCTCGCATGTGGTGATCCTGCGGACCCTGAGCGAACTGTTCGGAGTGCCGTCGCACAAGCTGCACAGCCTGATCGGCCACCGCATCAATGACGGTTACGGCATCAGCCTGCCGCTGGTGGAGCGTACCCTGCGGCTGACACCACGCCCCAGCCTGGTGATCACCGCCGACTGTGGCAGCAGCGACGAGCCGCGCATCGCCCGCCTGAAGGAGGCCGGCATCGAGGTGATCGTCACCGACCATCACGCCCTGCCCATCGAGGGGCCGCCGGCCTCGGCCCATGCCACCGTCAATCCGACGCGCGACGACTGCGACTATCCCGACCCGACTATCGCCGGCTGCATGGTGGCCTGGCTGGTCATGTCGCTGACCCGCTCGGTGCTGATCGAGTGGGGCGCGCTGGCTGCTGCGACGCCCAAGCTCTCGCCGTGGCTCTCCTATGTGGCCCTGGGCACCGTGGCCGATTGCGTGTCGCTGGGGGGCAGCGCCGCCAATCGCGCGGTGGTCACGCACGGGCTGAGCCTGATCAACCGCATGGAGGCCGCCTGCTGGCGTGCCATGGCCGTGCGTCTGGGAGCCGACAGCGTACCCTTCGACGCCGAAACCCTGGCCTTTCAGATGGGGCCGCGCATCAATGCCCGCTCGCGCCTGGACGACCCTTACGCAGCGCTGCACTTCATGCTGGCGGCGGACGATGCCATCGCCCAGCAGCACCTGGATGTGCTGGATCAGGACAACCAGTCGCGCAAGGCGATCGAGGCCGACATGACCGAAGAGGCGCGACGGCTGGCGATGCCGCAGTTGTCCGCCGGTGCGCCGGCGCTGGTGGTGTATCTCGAGGACGGCCATGCCGGCGTGCAAGGCATCGTCGCCTCGCGCCTGGTCCAGGCCTTCGGCCGCCCGACGCTGGTGCTCACCCGTGCCGCCGCCCCGGGCATGCTGACCGGTTCAGGGCGCTCGATCGACGGGTTGCATCTGCGCGATGCCCTGCAGCGAGTCCATGAGCTGGCACCCGAGGCCCTGCCGCGTTTCGGTGGCCACCGCGGGGCCGCCGGTATCGGGTTGCCCATCGAGCAACTCGATTGCTTCCGCGAGACCTTGCTGGTGGCCGTGAGCGAGCAGTTGGGTAGTCGCGAACTCTATCCCTGCGTGTTCACTGACGGTGAGCTGGAGACCGAGCAACTGTCGTTGGCGACGCTCGACGAGCTGGAACGGCTGGCCCCCTATGGCCGCGAGTTCGACGCGCCGCTGTTCAGTGGCGAGTTCCTGGTCGAGAACCTGCGCGTTGTCGGTGCCGATGGCAATCACTTGATGCTCGAACTGTCGCGCGGCGGCGTCGCCGTGCGGGCGATCTGGTTCCGTGCCCTGACGCCCGGCGAGGTGCCGGCCTTCGCCCTGGGCGCACGACTGCACTGCGCCTACAAGCTGTCGCGCAATCGCTGGAAGGGGCGGGAGTCCCTGCAGTTAATGGTGGAACACGCCGAGATATTGGCAAGCTGAGGAGGCTGCAGGAGAGTTTCTTCCAGGCACTAGCGCTATTTTCCTTCTACAAAACGCGAAGCGTCGTACTTCCTTCTTCCGTCTTTTTTCCTCAATAATTGGGCCAGACGCCCGGTGTAGCCAGTTCCAGCAAATGGCCGTCCGGGTCGCGAAAATACAGGCTCTCCCCTCCCTTGGGCCAGTGGGTACGCCCTTCGATGGTCACACCGTGGTCGCTGAGTTGCGCCTCCCAGGCGGGGAGCTCGCGTGCGGCAATGGCGAATGCCATATGTACGCGACCCTGGCCGTCGTGAGGAGGGATGGTGCCCATCTCGCCCGGGAGCACCACCGTTTCCAGGGTTTCGCCACGCAGGAACAGCAGCAGCACCGAGCCAGCGCCGGCATCGTAGGCGGTGAAGCGGTGATCGGCGGTGAAGGCCTCGAGTCCCATCACGCCTTCGAAGAAGGCCCGAGCCCGGGCCATGTCCTCGACGTAGAGTGCCGTTTCCAATACGCCATTGAGCTTGGGCATCGGCGTCTCCCGATCGTGCACTTGTCTTTTATCCTAGCAGGCGTCAGCACTTGACCTGCCATAATCAGTGGACAATCAGCGGAGCGGCGGTCAGCGCGCAGTCGTCGGTCAGCATCACGCCTTGGACCTGCCTGGGCGTGACTCCCTAAGTTGATGAAAGTTCAAGGAATCAAATATTCATCATACTAAAGTATGCTCGCTTTGAAGATTAAAACGAACGTTTGCCCTTGATCATTGTGGCGCTTTGCGCCAAAAAGAGTAGGGCACGCCCTTGCCCGGAGCGGGCAAGACCGCAACTACTTCCAGCCTTTCCCTGGAAAAGGACGTCAGACGATGCAAAACAAGTTCAACAAGCTCTCCATCGCCGTTGCCATCGCCTCCACGGCGCTGGTCTCCAGCCAGGCGCAGGCCGCGGGGTTTCAGGTCCGAGAGCAGAGCGCCAAGACACTCGCCAATGCATTCTCCAATGCGGCGGCCGGTGCCGAGGATGCCAGCTTCATGGCCCATAATCCGGCCGCGATCGGCAATATCGACGGCACCCAGGTGACCGGTGGCCTGTCCTATATCGATGCTGATTTCGAACTTCGGAATGGTGAGGCATCGAGTGCATTCGGGTTCCCCTATGGCTCGGATGCCTCGGGTCAGGGCGGCGAGACTGCCTGGGTCCCCAGTTTTGCCGCCAAGACGCAACTCAACGACCAGTTCGACCTGGGCCTGGCGATCTATTCGCCCTACGGGCTGTCGACGCAATACGACAAGGACTGGATCGGGCGCTATCACGGCATCGAGACCGAACTGAAGACTATCGATATCCAGCCCACGCTGAACTATCGCGTAAACGATCGCCTCTCCATTGCCGCCGGTCTGCGCGCGGAATATGCCGATGCGACGCTGTCCAACGCCAGCGATTTCGGTTCTTTGGCGGCCTCTCAAGGGGTTCCCGGTGCCGCTCCCGGACAGAACGATGTCATCGGTGAGGTGACAGGCGATGATTGGGGCTACGGCTATACCCTGGGCGCCCTGTTCCAGGTCACCGACAAGACCCGCCTGGGGATCAGCTATCGCTCCAAGATCGACCTGACACTCGACGGCGAACTGAACGTCGAGGGGACGGATCCCCTGTCGGACGGCGCCGTCGCGGCTGGGCTGGTGACGGGAACGGGGGGAACCGCCGACTTGACCACGCCGGCCAATTTGAATCTGGGGGTCTATCATCAGCTCACGGATCGCCTTGCCCTGATGGCCAATGCCGAGTGGATCGAATGGAGCTCTTTCGATGAGTTGGTGGTCGAGTTCGATGATGGGCGGGACTCGAGCGTCACCGAGGAAAACTGGGATGACACCTGGGCCTTCTCGGTAGGGGCCAACTATGCGCTGACCCCCCAGTGGCTGCTGCGGGCCGGCCTGGGATATGACCAGACCCCGGTGCCCAGCAGCCGTTATCGCACGCCACGGGTGCCGGATTCGGATCGCCGTTGGGCCTCTGTCGGGGCGACTTACATGCCGACGCCGGAGCTGGGTATCACCGCCGGCTACTTGCATGTCTTCGGCAAGGACGTGGATATGGATCAGGATGCCACCGATACCGGCAACGCGAGCCGCGGCAACCTCGCCGGCACCTATGAGGTGTCGGCGGACGTGTTGGCCCTTTCCGTCGACTATCGCTTCTGAGGCTGGCAGCGCGCCGCGCCTCGTGGCAGGAAGATCACCACACCCGGCTCCGGCCGGGTGTGGTGCTTGCTGACGCTATCCGCCGGGATGGCTGCTGGGAGGGGATTTCGCTACAATGAGGGCCTTTATCCGGCCGCCGCCTGTCTTTCGAGTGTGGCGGCCGCCTTCCCTGCAGCAAACGTCAGGCAGACCATTCATGCTAGAGATCAACCCGATCAACAACCTCATCAAGGACCTGTCCGAGCGGACAGACGTCCTGAGGGGGTATCTTTGACTATGCCGAGAAGAAGGACCGGTTAGAGGAAGTCTCCCGCGAGCTGGAAAACCCCGACGTCTGGAACGACCCGGCGTATGCCCAGAAGCTCGGCAAGGAGCGCGCCGCGCTCGAGCTGGTGGTGCAGACCATCGACGAGCTGGATCGGGGCGTGACCGATAGTGCCGATCTGCTCGAGCTGGCAGCGTTGGAAGACGACGAGGATACCGTCGCCGAGGTGCAGCGCGAACTGGAAAGCCTGCAGCAAAGCCTCGAGAAACTCGAGTTCCGACGCATGTTCTCCGGTGAAATGGACGAGAACAACGCCTACCTGGATATCCAGGCCGGTTCGGGCGGCACCGAGGCCCAGGACTGGGCCAACATGCTGCTGCGCATGTACCTGCGCTGGGCCGAGCATCATGGCTTCAAGGCCGAGATCATCGAGGCCTCAGCCGGCGAGGTGGCGGGTATCAAGTCGGCGACGGTGCATATCCAGGGCGACTACGCCTTCGGTTGGCTGCGTACCGAAACCGGGGTACATCGCCTGGTGCGCAAGAGCCCCTTCGACTCCGGTGGCCGCCGCCACACCTCCTTCGCCTCGGTGTTCCTGTCACCGGAGATCGACGACAGCTTCGAGGTCGAGATCAACCCGGCGGACCTGCGTACCGATACCTACCGCTCTAGCGGCGCCGGCGGCCAGCACGTCAACACCACCGACTCGGCGGTACGCATCACCCATGAGCCGACCGGCATCGTGGTGGCCTGCCAGAGCCAGCGCAGCCAGCACGCCAACCGCGACTTCGCCATGAAGCAGCTCAAGGCGAAGCTGTGGGAACACGAAATGCAGAAGCGCAACGCCGCCAAGCAGGAGGCCGAGGACTCCAAGGCCGATATCGGCTGGGGTAGTCAGATCCGCTCCTATGTGCTCGACGACCAGCGCATCAAGGACCTGCGGACCGGCGTGCAGACCAGCAACTGCGAGAAGGTGCTCGACGGCGATCTGGACCAATTTATCGAAGCGAGTCTCAAGCAAGGCCTATAAGAGCTGGTGGCGAACGGCGGACTGCGAGCTGGGAATACTATATTGCTAGCCCGTAGCCCGTAGCCCGTAGCCCGTAGCCCGTAGCCCGTAGCCCGCAACTCGTAGCACAATTTTTTCACAGGTAGCGTAATGGCCAACCAGAGCTCTTCCCAGGACAGCCCCCAGCACGACGAGAACCATCTGATCGCCGAGCGCCGTGCCAAGCTGGCGGCGAGGCGCGAGCGTGCCGCCGAGAGCGGCGAGAGTGCCTTCCCCAACGATTTCCGCCGCGACGGCCTGGCGGCCGATCTCCTCGCCGAACTGGGCGACAGGGACAAGGACGCGCTGGAGTCCCTGGATCGCCAGGCGGCCGTGGCCGGGCGCATCATGCGCAAGCGTGGCCCCTTCATCGTCATCCAGGACGTCTCCGGACAGATCCAGTTGTACGTCGACAAGAAGGGCCTGCCTGCCGATGTGCTCGAGGACATCAAGGGCTGGGACATCGGCGATATCGTCGCGGGGCGTGGGCCGGTGCACAAGTCCGGCAAGGGCGACCTGTACGTGAAGATGAGCGAGGCCAAGCTGCTGACCAAGAGCCTGCGCCCGCTGCCCGACAAATTCCACGGCCTGACCGATCTGGAAGCACGCTATCGCCAGCGCTATGTCGACCTGATCATGAACCCCGAATCGCGGCGTACCTTCGAGGTGCGCGCCGGGGTGATCGCGTCCATCCGGCGCTTCTTCGAGTCGCGTGGTTTCATGGAGGTCGAGACGCCGATGCTGCAGCAGATCCCCGGCGGTGCCGCGGCTCGGCCGTTCATCACCCACCACAACGCGCTGGACCTCGACATGTACCTGCGCATCGCCCCGGAGCTGTATCTCAAGCGGCTGGTGGTGGGGGGATTCGAGCGGGTCTTCGAGATCAACCGCAATTTCCGCAACGAGGGGTTGTCGACGCGTCACAACCCCGAATTCACCATGCTCGAGTTCTACTGGGCCTACGCCGACTATCATGACCTGCTCGATCTCACCGAAGAGATGGTGCGCCAGGTGGCTCAGGAAGTGCTGGGGACCACTACCCTGGTCTACCAGGGCACGAGCTACGACCTGGGGCAGCCGTTCGCGCGTCTGACCCTGCGTCAGGCGATCCTCGAACACGGCGATGGCCTCGGCGAGTCCGACATCGATACCGAGGACGGTGCCCGCGCTACCTGTGACCGTCTGGGCATCGCCGTCAAAAACAGTTGGGGACTGGGCAAGCTGCAGACCGAGATCTTCGAGGAGGTGGCCGAGCCCAAGCTCGATCGGCCGACCTTCATCGTCGAGTACCCGGCCGAGGTCAGTCCGCTGGCGCGGCGCAACGATGCCAATCCCTTCGTCACCGACCGCTTCGAATTCTTCGTCGGCGGCCGCGAGATCGCCAATGGTTTCTCGGAGCTCAACGATGCCGAGGACCAGGCCGAACGTTTCCGCGAGCAGGTGGCCGAGAAGGACGCCGGTGATCTGGAGGCGATGTATTACGACGCCGACTACGTGCGCGCCCTCGAATACGGCCTGCCGCCCACCGCGGGCGAAGGCATCGGTATCGATCGGCTGGTGATGCTGTTTACCGATAGCCCGTCGATTCGGGATGTGCTGCTGTTCCCGGCGATGCGCCCCGAGGCGGAGTGATGCAGGGAATAGTTGGTAACCGGGGTGCCTAGCACTCATAATGTCAGCGTTTCGACGTCGAGGAGAGTCCGATGAAACTGCTCAACCGCTCCGCCCTGAGCGTCAAGCCGACCCAGGCATTCCTGGACTGGATCAACTCCCTGGAGCCGACCGTCGGTGATGACGACCTGACACTCGACGACGTCGACCGCGAAAGCACCGTCTACCTGATTCCCGAGATGGATACCCCGGAGTCGCTCGAGGCCTTCGTTCGCGAGCGCTACATGGAAATTCTCGAGAGCGAGTTGCGCGCCTGGGAAGAAGACGAACGCCAGTGGCCGGAAACCCTCGATTGGGCGCTGTTCCAGCGCTTCGTGAACGTCGAGCACAGTTATCTGGCCATCGACCTCGACGACGAGGCTCCCTTGGAAGTGGCCGAGGTCGACGATTCGCTGCTGCTGGAAATCGAGCAGGACTGAGCGCCGTTCGCCGATTTGCGGCTGTCGTCGGGTGCGCTGGCACCCCTCATGAACCGGCTTCGGCCGGTTTTTGTCGTAGGTGAAGACCTCCATGAGCCGATTGTTCGAGACCCGTCCCGATGACGATGGCTTGCCCGGGCCGGAGCGACGCATTGCCGTGCTGGTGTTGGTGCTGGGTACCCTGATGGCGGTGATCGATACCACCATGATCAATATCGCCCTGCCATCGATCGCCCGTGATCTGAACGTCTCGGCCTCGCGGGCGGTATGGGTGCTCAGCCTGTTCCAGATCGTCTGTGCGGCGACCCTGCTGCTGTTTGCCTCGCTCAGCGAGCTCCTCAGCCGGCGCCGGCTATATGTCGCGGGCTTGGCACTCTTCACCCTAGCCTCGCTGGGGGCCGCGCTATCCAGATCCCTGGAGACGTTGCTGGTCTTTCGTGCCCTCCAGGGGCTCGGTGCGGCGGCGACATTGTCCATCGGGCCCTCCCTGTATCGGGTGATCTTTCCGACGCGTCTGCTGGGAGCGGCCATGGGGGTGAGCGCGCTGGTAGTGGCCGGTGGCTATGCCTCGGGGCCGACCCTGGGCGGGTTGGTGCTGGCCGTGACCGACTGGCCCTGGCTGTTCGCCATGCACGTCCCCTTGGGACTGCTCGCCTTGTCGCTGGCGTTGCGGGCGTTGCCGGCCGAGCCACGTCGTCGGGGAGGCTTCGATATGCTCGGGGCGGCGCTCTCGGCGACCATGCTGGCCAGCTTTTTCCTGGGTCTGGATGCCTTGGGGCACGGCGCCGGTGTGGGCAAGATCCTGATGCTACTGGCGGCAAGCCTTGTGGCGGGCTGGCTATTCCTGCGTCGTCAAAGGCGCGCCTCGCATCCCTTGCTGCCGCTCTCGCTGTTCGACGAGCCGCGCTTCACCCTGGCGGTACTGGTGTCAGGCTTGGCCTTCGTCGGGCAGGGCTTGGCCTTCGTGGCCCTGTCGTTTCTCTATCAGCAGGAAATGGGGCTGTCGCCGCTGCAGACCGCCTGGCTGTTCACCCCTTGGCCGCTGACCATCATGTTTGCCGCTCCACTGGCCGGCCGGCTCGCCGATCGGGTCAACCCGGCTGCCTTGTCGACATCGGGGCTGGTGCTGCTGCTGTGCGGGCTAATGTCGCTGGCGATGCTCGCTGACGATGCCGGCGTGATCGATAGCCTGTGGCGTACCGCCCTGTGCGGACTGGGTTTCGGGCTCTTCCAGGCACCCAACAATCGCGAGATGATGAGCAGCGTCCCCAAGGCGCGCAGTGCCAATGCCTCGGGCATGATGAGTACCACGCGGACTATCGGCCAGTCGCTGGGCGTAGCCTTGGTAGGCTTGTTTCTCGCCGCGGGCCTGGGCTCGGTGCAGGCTTCGCTGTGGCTAGGGTGCGTGGCGCTGAGCGGGGCCGTGCTGATCAGTCTGCGGCGTATTCCGCTGACTTCGGCACCGAGCCGCGAGTCGGAACGGCAATGCCCGTCGCCGCACTCGGATTGAGCCGTTACAATGGAAATTCTCTCCCCTGAGGGGGTGCCGAATGACGCGACGAGCCGAGTCAAGCACAACGCAGCGACTCGCCCGCGCAGGCAGCCATTCGCTGCTTTCTCGAGGAGACCTCTGACGATGAGACATCAGCCATGAGCATTCAGGCGAGTATCGAAGACAAGCTACAGGCACTCGACCCCACCTACCTGAAGGTGGAGAACGAGAGTCATATGCATAACGTGCCGGCCGATTCCGAAACCCACTTCAAGGTGACCCTGGTCTCGGAGCGCTTCACCGGCCTGATGCCAGTCAAGCGGCATCAGCAGATCTATGCGCTGCTGGCCGATGAGCTGGCCGGGCCGGTACACGCCCTGGCACTCCACCCCTATACCCCCCAGGAATGGGAAGCGCGTGGTGGCAGTCGCCCGGATTCTCCACACTGCCGGGGCGGTGGCGGGTCGTGACCACCGAACCCCAGCGCCTGCAGTATCTCGAGGCGATGGGCCTGACCGCCTGGGTCGGGCGCTATCGCCTACCCAATGCCCGGCCGAGCCCCGAATGCGAGTGGGAGCTGCCCGAGGCGGAGCCTGCCAAGCCCCCTGGCGAACGTCTGCACGCCCTGCTCGATCAGCGTACCGAGGTGCCGGCGCCCAGGCCCGAGCCCGAGCCGCCGCCGGCCCGTCATGCCGGGCGCGCCCGCGCCTTGCTGGGCGGATCGCCAGCGGCGCCCGCCGAGCCTGCGTCGCAGGACACGTCACCGGTTGCGACGCCCGGGCCGGAGCCGGCACCGGCCGAACCACAGCAGCCGCTGCGCTTTACCCTCCAGGTCGCCGCCCTCGATGGGCGCTGGCTGATAGTGGTGCCGAGCGAGACGCCGCCGACGGCCACCGCGCAGCGGCTATTGGCGAATCTGCTGCAGGCTGCCGGCATCGTGCCCAACACCGCACCGGACTTCCAGACCTTCCGCTGGCCGATGATGGACGAACTGCCGGTCGAGGCGCCGCAGGATGAGGCGCGTGATGGCCTGCGCGCCTTCGTCGATGGGCGGCGTCGCGATGGCTGGCGCCCCGAGCGGATCCTGGTGTTCGGCTCGCACGCGGTGCTGGAAGCGGTACTGGCACTGACAGGTGGGCATTGCGCGCTGCTGGAGATTCCCGGTTGGCAGGGGCCGGCACTCGACACCCTGGCCACGGATGCCTCGGCCAAACGCGGGCTGTGGCCACTACTGCGCCGCTGGGGGAAGCAGTGGCGCGTTGCGGAGCCTGACGGTGAGTGACATCGCTCTGCAGCGACTCGATGTCGGCTGGAAGACGGCCTTGGCGGCCGTGGAGCTGGCCGGTCAGCCTCACCCCTGGACGCCGGCGCAGCTTGCCGAGGCGCTGGCCGATCCGCACATCCGAGTCTGGGGAGCGCTGGATCGACAGGCGCGGCTGCTGGGCTTCGCCGTGTTGCAGCGCCTGCCCTTCGATGCCGAGTTGCAGGCGATTACCGTGGCGCTGCCGGCGCGGCGCCGAGGGATCGCCAGCACCTTGCTGGCGAGGGGGGGCGATGATGCTGCCGAGTGGGGCAGCGAGCGGTTATTGCTCGAAGTGCGAGCCGGCAACACGGCCGCCATCGCCCTGTATCGCCAGTGCGGGTTCGAGGAAGATGGCCGCCGCCGCGGCTATTACCCGCCTGCGCGGGCAGGCGGCGAACGCGAGGATGCATTGTTGATGTCGCTGCGGCTTGGGATACCTTCACCCGACGATGTGTCGGGCCGAGCCTGGTAGGGGGAGTCAGGACACGTCGGCGTCGCTGCTTTCCAGCTCCTGGAACTTGCTCAACAGGCCATTGAGGCGGCGCTCCCAATCGTCGTGCTCCTGCTTCAGGCGAGCGTTTTCCTCGCGCAGCTCCTCGGCTTCCATCTTCAGCATCTCGATGGCTTCGACGGCGTTGGTGACCTTCTGCTCGAGCTGATTGAAGAGTTCGATGCTCATCCTGTTCTCCTGGTGTCTTGCGTCTGAGGCTTGCGTGCCATGTGAGGCGTAGGGCGTGTTCAATAATCGTCAGGGCGCAGCGTACGATGGCGAGCAGCGCTCGGCAAGCGTCTCTGGGTAGCGACGGGTCATGACGAGGAGGTGCGCCGATACAGGCGTCCGGTACCGTCGCCGGCGCGTACCTCACGCTGCAATTGCCAGGTGACGGGGACCCGGGGCATGAGCTCCCGCTCGGTTTCCAGATAGATGAAGGCGTCCTCGGTCAGCCAGCCGTGCGCTTCCAGCGCGGCACAGCTCGGCTCGGCGAGGCCCTGGCGGAAGGGCGGGTCGAGAAACACCAGCGCAAAGGGCGTCGCCGCGCGGTCCAGAAAGGCCAGCGTATCGGCAATTTCGACGCGTCCCGCGGCCTCCAGCGTTGCCAGGTTCGCTTCGAGGACCGCCGCCACGGCGGGAGCGCGCTCGACGAAGACAGCCTGCCGCGCGCCACGCGACAGCGCTTCGAGTCCCAGGGCACCGGTGCCGGCGTACAGGTCCAGCACCCGGGCACCCGGCGTGACGGCCGTCAGCCAGTTGAATAGGGTCTCGCGTATCCGGTCCGGGGTCGGACGCAGGCCGGGACTATCGAGTATCGGCAACAATCGACGACGGTACTCGCCACCGATGATACGCAGCTTGCCGCCTCCGCCGTGACGAGAGGCAGGAGACGCCTTGCGGCGAGACGGGGGGCGGGAAGGTGGACGGCGTTTCATGGTGGGAGAATTGTACCCGTCGGCTTGTCCACAGTCATGGCCCGCAATGGTACGATGAGCCGATCGTTCAGGTCTCGAGGTCAGATCACGCCCATGTTCGGACGTTTCAAGCGCAAGAAGAAGCAGGACGACGCTCAGGAGTCGCGAGAGCAACGGACAGCACCACTGTCGGAGGAGGAAGATCGCGGCGCCGATGAGGTCGGTGACTCGGGGCACGAAGAGTCCCGGGCAGCGGTCGACACACAGGATTCGCAGTCGGCCCGGGCTGCCGAGTCAGCGTCGGAGGCGCCCGACGTCGAGGTCGCTCGTCAGGTGCAGGACGATGAGGAGGCTGCCGGCCACCAGGGCGCCACGGCACTCGGGGACACGCCGCAGGACGTGGCCTCCGCCGACGCGGTGAAAGATACGCCCGAGTCAGGTCCCGATGTGGCCGCGGCGCCGGCCGCGATGCCCAAGGCCGAGAGAAAAGGCTGGTTCGCGCGTATCAAGGCCGGGCTCGACAAGACCCGTGCCAATCTCTCCGAGGGCATCGCCGATCTGTTCCTGGGCAAGAAACAGATCGACGACGAATTGATGGAGGATCTCGAGACCCAGTTGCTGATGGCGGATGTGGGGATCGAGGCCACCAGCGAGATCATCGACAACTTGGCTGCGCGGGTTTCGCGCAAGGAGTTGAACGACCCGCAGGCATTGTATGCCGCGCTGCAGGGCGAGCTGACGGCATTGCTCGACCCGGTCGCGACCCCCTTGCGCCTGCCGCCGAAGGGCGAAGGGCCCTTCGTGATCCTGATGGTCGGTGTCAATGGGGTGGGCAAGACCACCACCATCGGCAAGCTGACCCAGCACTTCCAGCGTGAAGGGCGCAGCGTGATGCTGGCCGCGGGCGATACCTTCCGCGCCGCCGCGGTGGAACAGCTCAAGGTGTGGGGCGAGCGCAATCGTGTGCCGGTGATCGCCCAGCATACCGGTGCCGACAGCGCTTCGGTGATCTACGACGCCCTCGCTGCGGCCAAGGCGCGCAAGGTCGACGTACTGATCGCCGACACCGCCGGGCGATTGCACAACAAGAGCCATCTGATGGAAGAGCTCAAGAAGGTGCGCCGGGTGATGGCCAAGCTCGACGAGCAGGCTCCTCACGAGGTGATGCTGGTGCTCGATGCTGGGACCGGGCAGAACGCCCTGTCCCAGGCCAGTACCTTCAACGAGGCGGTACCGGTCAGCGGTATCACCCTGACCAAGCTCGACGGCACCGCCAAGGGAGGCATCATCTTCGCCCTGGCCAAGCAGCTCGGAACGCCGATCCGTTATATCGGCGTCGGTGAATCACTGGATGACCTGCGTCCCTTCGCGGCGAAAGAGTTCGTCGAAGCGCTCTTCTCGCGGGACGACAGTAGTGAGATAGGCGGTCGCACTGATTCATGATCGCTTTCGAGCACGTCGGCAAGCGCTATGGTGGGCGCTTCGAGGCCCTGGCCAACATCGACTTCCGCATCCAGCGTGGCGAGATGGTCTTCCTGACCGGCCATTCCGGGGCGGGCAAGAGTTCGTTGCTGCGCCTGATCATGCGCCTGGAGCGGCCCTCCCGTGGCCGGGTGCTGGTGGCCGGCCACGATATCGGTCGTCTGCACGCCAGCCAGGTGCCTTTCTATCGGCGCCAGATCGGTGTGGTCTTTCAGGATCACCAGTTGCTGTTCGATCGCTCGGTCTATGCCAATGTGGCCTTGCCCCTGGAGATCCAGGGCGTCGAGCCCCGCGAGGCCGCCCGTCGGGTGCGGGCGGCACTCGACAAGGTCGGCTTGCTGTACCGCGAGAAGGCACTGCCCATCGAGCTGTCCGGCGGTGAGCAGCAGCGCATCGGTATCGCGCGGGCGGTGGTCAACAAGCCGGCGCTGCTGTTGGCCGATGAGCCTACCGGTAACCTCGATCCGCAGCTTTCCGCCGATATCATGCAGCTGTTCGAGGATTTCAATCGCATCGGCACCACGGTGATGATCGCCAGCCATGACCTGGCGCTGATCGCCCGCTTGCGCCATCGGGTATTGCGGCTGCGCGAGGGGCGTCTGGTGGCCGATGAGGGGGCGTCATGAATCGCCGCGAAAGCCCGCAGGTACCGCGTCGCGGTGCGCGTAGCCAGCGAACCGGGGTCGCAAGCCGCGCGCGGGCCTGGGCGCGCCATCATCGTGCCATGTGCCTGGACAGCGCGTGGCGTCTGATCCGCTATCCGTTGGGCAGCCTGCTGACCATGCTGGCCATCGCCATTGCCCTGGTGCTGCCGGCCGCCTTGTGGCTGACGCTCGACAGCGCACGGCTGCTGGACGCCGAACTGGAGGAGAGCGCCACCCTGACGGTCTACCTGGCATCCGATGTCGGCGAGGCCCAGGCCATGCGGGTGAACCAGGCGCTGCAGGCCCATGATGAGGTGGCGGCCACGCGCCTGATCACCGCTGCCGAGGGCATGGCCGAGTTCCAGCAGGCGCTGGGACTGACCGATGCCCTGAGCCGGCTCGATGGCAATCCCTTGCCGGCCAGCGTGGTGGTGTCGCCGCGTGACACCGCGCCGCAGGCGGTGCGCCTGCTGTCCGAGGAGTTGGAGACCGTCAGCGGCGTGGCCGACGTGCGTCTCGACCTGGCCTGGCTGGAACGTCTGCGGCGCCTGGCCGAACTGGGGCAACGACTGACCCTGGCCCTGGGGGTGTTGTTCGGGCTCGGCGTGCTGCTGATCGTCGGTAACACCGTTAGGCTGGCGGTGGAAAGCCGGCGCCAGGAGATCGAGGTGGTGACCCTGATCGGTGCCACTCATGCCTTCGTGCGCCGTCCCTTTCTTTACAGTGGCGCCTGGTATGGCCTGGGAGGCGGCCTGTTGGCCTGGGGGCTGCTGACCCTGGGCGGTGGGTGGCTGTCCGCCCCGGTTTCGGCCCTGGCCGAGAGTTACGGGGCTCACTTCGCCTTGCCGCGATTGGACGCCCTGGGGTCGGCAGGTCTACTGTTTTCGAGTACACTGTTGGGTCTTCTGGGGGCCTGGATTGCCGTGGGACGTCACTTGGCTGACATCCGGGCCCGTTAGGCTTCACACTTGGGTGCCGCAGCACCTCGACGCTGAGCTTGGAACTTTCGCGCTGACTTGTGTTCTCACACAGCGCAGATATCATTAGGCAACTAATTGGCAATCATGGAGACACCTTGCACATGAGCACCAGTCTTCAGCCTGTCGGCCATCTTTCGCCGGGCCACGACTTAAATGGCTATATCCAGGCGGTCAACGGCATCCCCGTATTGACCGCCGAGGAAGAGCGTGAATTGGCCTTTCGTCTGCACGAGCAGAACGATCTGGAGGCAGCGCGTCGCCTGGTCATGTCGCACCTGCGTTTCGTGGTGCATATTGCCCGTAGCTACTCCGGCTATGGTCTGCCCCAGGCGGATCTGATCCAGGAGGGCAATGTGGGGCTGATGAAGGCGGTCAAGCGCTTCGACCCCAATCAGGGGGTGCGTCTGGTGTCTTTTGCCGTGCATTGGATCAAGGCCGAGATTCACGAGTTCGTGCTGCGCAACTGGCGGATCGTCAAGATCGCCACCACCAAGGCCCAGCGCAAGCTGTTCTTCAACCTGCGCAGCGCCAAGAAGCGCCTGGCCTGGCTCAACAACGACGAGGTCGATGCGATCGCCAAGGACCTCGATGTCAAGCCCGAGGTGGTCCGTGAGATGGAAGGGCGCCTCTCGGCCTACGATGCCGGCTTCGATGCCTCGCCCGGCGAGGACGACGAGCAGGGCTACCAGGCACCGGTGCACTTCCTCGACGATAACCGTTACGATCCCGCCACCCAGCTCGAGGACAGTGACTGGGAGGAGGACTCCACTCGCCGCCTGCAGTTGGCCCTGGAAGAGCTCGATGAGCGCTCGCGGGACATCCTGCAGCGCCGCTGGCTGAATGAGCCCAAGGCGACCCTGCACGAGCTGGCCGATGTCTATGGGGTGTCCGCCGAGCGCATTCGCCAGCTCGAGAAGAACGCCATGAAGAAGATCAAGCACCAGATCGGCGATGCCCTGGTGGCGTGAACATCCCGCCACGGCGATCGATCCAGACCAGAAAACCCGGCCCAGGCCGGGTTTCTTGCTTTCTTGGTGGCGGCTACGGGGTCAGGCGCGTACCACCTGCGGCACCTCCACCAGCAACTGCCGGGACAGCAGTTGCCACTGCTCGTCCCAGTGCTCGGTCGGGCGCCGCCGAAAGTCGCTGCGCACGTACTGGGTGATGCGTCCTTCGGCATGAGCCAGCAGCAGATTGGCGGCGCTGGAAGCCGGTAGTGACGGTCGCAGGCGCTCGCGGATCTCGGCCTCGCGCAGGATCTGCTTGAGCTGGGTTTCCAGGCGCTCGAAGAGCTGGTTCATGCGCGCGCGCAGGCGCGCGGTCTCGCCTGTCAGAGCGTCGCCGCCGAGCAGCCGCGAGAGGCCGGGGTTCTTCTCGGCGAAGCCCAGCAGTAGGGTGAGGATCTGCTGGCAGCGGGGGAGGGCGTCGGGGGTGTCGTCGAGAATGCGCCGGATGCGCTCGAACAGGCTCTCCTCGATGAACTCGATCAGCCCCTCGAACATGCGCGCCTTGCTCGGGAAGTGGCGATACAGCGCCGCTTCCGACACCCCGACCTGTCGCGCCAGGGAGGCGATGGTAATGCGTTTGCCGCTGTCTTCCTCGAGCATCAGGGCCAGGGCCTGAAGAATCTGCTCGCGGCGGCTTTGTTTGGATGATTCCTGCGTCATGATGTTCTTCTAATGATCCCTTGGTTCGCTCATCCTACTGTCGCCTCCGTGGAGGGGCAAACACTGCCGCGGGTTCACACCCCATCGCCGCGGCCGGTGGGAGTGATCTGGGTGCCGACCCCGGCATTGGTGAAGATTTCCAGCAGCGACGCATGAGGCACGCGGCCGTCGATGATATGGGCACTCCTCACGCCGCCCTTGACGGCTTCCAGGGCGCAGCGGATCTTCGGCAGCATGCCGCCGTGGATGGTGCCATCGGCGATCAGGGCGTCGACGGCGTGGGTCGACAGGCCGGTCAATACCTCGCCCTCGGCATTCATCAGGCCGGCGACATTGGTCAGCAGCATCAGCTTTTCGGCATTCAGGGCCTCGGCGATCTTGCCGGCCACCAGGTCGGCATTGATGTTGTAGCTGTGCCCCTCGGCGTCCACCCCGATTGGGGCGATGACCGGGATGAAATCCCGCTCGGCGAGCATCTCGATCAGGTCGGTGGAGATATGCTCGACCTCGCCGACATGGCCGATGTCGATGATTTCCGGGGCGGTCATCTCCGGGGTCTTGTGACTGACCTTGAGCTGGCGGGCGGTGATCTGGGCGCCATCCTTGCCGGTCAGGCCAATGGCCTTGCCGCCGCACTGGTTGATCAGGTTGACGATGCCCTTGTTGACCAGGCCGCCGAGGACCATTTCCACCACGTCCATGGTTTCGGAATCGGTCACGCGCATGCCGTTGACGAAGCGCGACTCGATCTTCAGCTTGGCCAGCAGGTCGCCGATCTGCGGGCCGCCGCCATGCACCACCACCGGGTTGATGCCGACCTCCTTGAGCAGCACCATGTCGCGGGCGAAGGAGTCGATCAGGGTATCCTCGGTCATGGCGTTACCGCCGTACTTGACCACTACCGTCTTGCCGGAAAAGCGCTGGATATAGGGCAGGGCTTCGGAAAGTACTTCGACCACCAGGCGGGGGTCGCGTGTCTGTTCGGTCATTGGTGTCTCTCGATTCAGGCGCGGTGCCCGCTTGCGGGGGCGGGCGCCGCACCAGCCATGGAAGATCAGAACGGCAGTTCGATACCGGGGGCGACCTGGGACAGTGCCGCACCGAAGCTGTCCTGGATGCGCCTGAGTGCCGCTTCGTCCTTGCCCTCGAAGCGCAGCACCAGCACCGGTGTGGTGTTGGAGGCGCGGCACAGTCCCCAGCCGTCCGGGTAGTCGACGCGGATCCCGTCGAGCGTGGTCTTGACGCCGTCGGTACCGAAGTCGCCCTCGCGTGCCAGGCGTTCGACCAGCGCGAACTTGGTCTCGTCGGTGACGGTGATGTTCAGCTCCGGGGTGCCCAGGTCCTGGGGATAGCGGTCGAAGAAGGCATCGGCGTCCCGCTCCTGGCGGGAGAGGATCTCCAGCAGGCGGGCGGCGCCATAGAGGCCGTCGTCGAAGCCATACCAGCGCTCCTTGAAGAAGATGTGACCGCTCATCTCGCCGGCGAGCTGGGCGCCGGTTTCCTTCATGCGACCCTTGATCAGCGAGTGGCCGGTGCGCCACATTTCCGGCGTGCCGCCGGCCTCCTCGATCACCTGGGCCAGGTTGCCGGTGCACTTGACGTCGAAGATCACGCGCGCCCCGGGGTTGCGTGAGAGCATGTCCTCGGCGAAGGCCATCATCAGACGGTCGGGATAGATCAGCTCGCCCCGGGGAGTGATCACACCCAGGCGGTCGCCGTCGCCGTCGAAGGCCAGGCCGATATCGGCGCCGCTCTCCTGGACGGTGCGGATCAGGTCCTCGAGGTTTTCCGGCTTGCCCGGGTCCGGATGATGATTGGGGAAGGTGCCGTCGATCTCGGCGAACAACGGGGTCATGTCGGCCCCCAGTCTCTCGACCAGCATGGGGCCCAGTTCGCCGGTGACGCCGTTGCCACAGTCCACCACCGCCTTGAGCGGGCGCGCGAGCGAGACGTCGCCCAGGATGCGCTCGAGGTAGGCCGCGCGGACGTCCTCTTCGCGGACCTGCCCCTGGCCGTGGCTGAGATCGCCTTCCACGATGCGGCGATAGAGCGCGGTGATGGCATCCCCGGACAGCGTCTCGCCGCCGAGCACGATCTTGAGTCCGTTGTAGTCGGGCGGATTGTGACTGCCGGTGATCACCACGCCCGAGGCGCTCCCCTCGAGCACATGGGTGGCGAAGTAGAGCACCGGGGTCGGCACCATGCCGATGTCGATGACGTCGCGCCCGGAAGCGGTGAGGCCGCGAGTCAGAGCGGCCTGCAGGCGCGGGCCGGAGAGGCGTCCGTCGCGGGCCACGATCACCGTGGACTCGCCACGCGCGGCGGCCTCGCTGCCGATGGCCTGGCCGATCCGCTCGACGGTCTCCTCGGTCAGGGTGTCGTCGACGGTGCCGCGAATGTCATAGGCACGGAAGATGGAAGCAGGTACGGAGTTGGCTGTCTGGGTCATTGGACTATCCCTAATTGGTAATGACGGACTCGGCAGGCCGCGCCGCGTATCGGCGCGGGTCCCGCGTTCCAGGCCCGGGCGTCTCGTCCTTGTGCGATCCTTGCCCGCGACCGTGTGGCTCGCTGCGTCGGCGCTAGCGGCGACCGGAGCTGCCGAAGCCGCCTGCACCGCGCCGGCTGGCGTCGAAGTCTTCGACCACGTCGAGTTCGGCCTGTACCACGGGGACAAGCACATACTGTGCCAGGCGTTCGCCCGGCTCGAGCGTGAACTCATGGTGACCGCGATTCCAGACCGAAATCATCAGCTCGCCCTGGTAGTCGGAATCGATCAGGCCGACCAGGTTGCCGAGCACGATGCCGTGCTTGTGCCCCAGGCCGGAGCGCGGCAGGATCATGCCGGCGAGACCGGGATCGGCGATATGGATGGCCAGTCCGGTGCGTACCAGCTCGCACTGGCCGGGAGCGAGGGTGAGCGGGGCATCGAGCAGGGCGCGCAGGTCCATGCCGGCACTGCCGGTGGTGGCGTAATGCGGCAGCGGGAAGTCGCGAACCCGGTCGTCGAGGATCTTGACGGCCAGCTTGGGTATGGTCTGTCCAAGGGTGGCCGCGTGAGGCCTGGCGGGGTGTGGGGGGGATAACGTGTCAGCCATGGGGGTTCCTGTCAGGAGGATGGGGTCTCGTGGCTGGCGGTCAGGCGCTCGAGAATCGCCTCGAAGACCGCCGAGGCCAGCGTCTGCTTGGTTTGTGCCGGCAATTCGCGACGTCCCGGTGAGCGGTCATCATCGCGCCACAGCAACAGGGCCGCATTGTGGTCGGCCCCGAAGCCCAGCCCTTCCTGCGACACGTCGTTGGCGACGATCATGTCCAGCCCCTTGCGCAGGAGCTTGTCTCGGGCATAGGCCTCGAGGTCGCGGGTTTCGGCGGCAAAGCCGACGACGAAGGGGCGGATCCGGCGGTCGAGGGCGGCGATCTCGGCGATGATATCGGGGTTCTTGGCCAGCTTCAGGGTCAGGTCGTCGCGCTCCGCGGTCTTCTTGAGCTTGTGTTCGGCGACGTGTTCGACCCGATAGTCGGCGACGGCCGCGCAACCGATGAAGACATCGCTCTGCTCGGCGAGCCGGCGCGACGCTTCGAACATTTCCTGGGCCGACTCCACATCGAGGCGCTCGACGCCCGGGGGCGTGTCCAGGGACACCGGGCCGCTGATCAGCTTGACCGTGGCGCCCCGACGGACGGCCGCCTCGGCCAGCGCATAGCCCATCTTGCCCGAGCTATGGTTGGACAGGTAACGCACCGGGTCGATGGCCTCGCGCGTGGGGCCGGCGGTGATGACGATGGTCAGGCCGCGGGCGTCGGCTGTCGCTCGAGACGGAGCGAAGAGGGACGACGTCACGGCCAGCAGGGATTCCAGGATCGTCTCGGGCTCGAGCATGCGGCCGGGGCCGATATCGCCGCATGCCTGGTCGCCGGCATCGGGGCCCAGCAGCCGCCAGCCATCGTCCTCGAGTTGCCGGGCATTGCGCTGGGTGGCGGGATGGCGCCACATGGCCTGGTTCATGGCCGGGGCCATCACCCGTTCGGCATCGCTTGCCAGGCACAGGGTGGTCAGCAAGTCGTCGGCATGGCCGTGGGCCAGACGTGCCATCAGGTCGGCGGTGCCCGGCGCGACCAGGATCAGCTCGGCCCAGCGGGCCAGCTCGATATGTCCCATGCCGGCCTCGGCCTCCGGATCGAGCAACGAGGTCCGTACCGTTTCGCCGCTCAGTGCCTGGAGGGTCAGCGGGGTGATAAAGGCCTGGGCCCCCTCGGTCATGACCACGCGCACCTCCGCGCCGGCCTTCTTCAGGAGCCGCGCCAGCTGGGCGCTCTTGTAGGCAGCGATACCGGCACTGATGCCGAGCAGAATGCGTTTGCCGAGCAGTGTTGACATGACACGATC
This sequence comes from Litchfieldella rifensis, assembly GCF_042646605.1. Taxonomy (NCBI): domain Bacteria; kingdom Pseudomonadati; phylum Pseudomonadota; class Gammaproteobacteria; order Oceanospirillales; family Halomonadaceae; genus Litchfieldella; species Litchfieldella rifensis. The sequence goes on from NZ_JBHRUG010000026.1 coordinate 58,051, forward strand.
CGAACCGGAATCCAGGCACCTACCTTATCATCAGCGCCGGGCTTTGCGTAGCCACGGCAAGCTGGACAACGGCGGCGACACTGGTAGTTTGGTGGAGTGAACAGCAGACGCAAGGAGGCGTCGATGTCGATTCGTGACTGGCCGGAAGGCGAGCGGCCCCGGGAAAAGTTGCTCGCCCTGGGCGCGGCCGGACTGTCGGATGCCGAGTTGCTGGCCATCTTCCTGCGGGTGGGGGTGAAGGGGCGCTCGGCAGTGGATCTGGCCCGCGACCTGTTGACGGGGTTCGGCGGCCTGCGCCAGTTGCTGGAGGCCGATCGCACACGGTTCTGTGCCGAGCACGGCCTGGGCGAGGCCAAGTACGTCCAGCTCCAGGCGGTGCTGGAGCTTTCCCGGCGCCATCTGGCCAGTCAGCTCGAGCGTGGCGGTGCCCTGACCTCACCGGCACTGGTACGCGCTTATCTGGCGTCGCAGTTGCGCCACCTCGGGCATGAGGAGTTCGCTGCGCTGTTCCTCGACAGCCAGCATCGGGTGATCCGCTTCGAGTCGTTGTTTCGCGGCACCCTGGACAGTGCGTCGGTGTATCCCCGGGAGGTCGCCCGGCGCGCCCTGGAGCTGGGGGCCGGGGCGATCATCTTCGCGCACAACCACCCCTCCGGCGTCGCCGAGCCCAGCGACGCCGATCGCCGCATCACCGATCGGCTCAAGGAGTCGCTGGGCCTGTTCGAGATTCGGGTGCTGGACCATTTCGTTGTCGGTGACGATGAGGTAGTATCCTTTGCCGAACGCGGCTGGTTGTAGGGTGCCGGGCCGCTTGGGCTTGCCGTGGACCACCAGGTCTGGTATAAAGTGCACCCTTTGAATTCCCTTGGGTTAAATAAGGGGCAGTGAGACGGTGGCCAGCCGTTCGCCCTACCCGGTTTGCCCGACAGGTTTTGAACAACTCGCCAAGCGGTTGGAGGCTCCCATGTCCAAAGTATGTCAGGTTACCGGCAAGCGCCCGGTGACTGGTAACAATGTATCGCACTCCCAGCGCAAGACTCGCCGTCGTTTCTTGCCCAACCTGCATACCCACCGTTTCTGGGTGGAGTCCGAGAAGCGCTTCGTCAAGCTGCGTATCTCCTCCAAGGGTATGCGTATCATCGACAAGAAGGGCATCGAAGCGGTGCTCGGCGATATCCGCAAGCGCGGTGAAAGCATCTAAGGGGGCATGAGTCATGCGTGACAAGATCAAGATGGTGTCCAGCGCCGGTACCGGCCATTTCTACACCACCGACAAGAACAAGCGGAACACCCCGGACAAGCTCGAATTCAAGAAGTTCGATCCGGTGGTCCGCAAGCACGTGATGTACAAGGAAGCCAAGATCAAGTAAGCCTTGATCGCTTCCACCGCAGGCGAGAGTCTGCCCCGGAACCCGGCTCGCGCCGGGTTCTTGTGTATCTGAGCCTCGCCAGCAGGAATCGCCATGCCCGAGTTGCCCGAAGTCGAGACCACGCGCCGCGGTATTGCCCCGCACGTCGAGGGGCGTGAGATCCGCGAGGTGATCGTCCGCGAACGGCGCCTTCGCATGCCGGTCCCGGAGGGGATCGAGGACGCCTTGATCGGCGCCCGTGTCGGCACGCTCGGCCGACGGGCCAAGTACCTGCTGGTACCCGTCGCCGGTCCGCTTGGCGAGGCGTCGACGCTGCTGTGGCACTTGGGCATGTCGGGCAGCCTGCGCATTGCGCGCATCGGCGAGTTGCCGAAAAAGCACGACCATGTCGACCTGGTGCTGGAAGACGGTGCCATCCTGCGCTATCACGACCCCCGCCGTTTCGGCTTCATCGACTGGCTGCGGGGCGCCATCGAAACCGACCCGCGGTTGGCCCGGCTGGGGCCGGAACCCCTGTCGCCGGAATTCGATGCTCGGCGGCTTTATGCGCTGTCACGCAAGCGTCGCATTGCCGTGAAACCCTTTCTGATGGACAGCGCCGTGGTGGTCGGGGTGGGTAATATCTACGCCGCCGAGGCGCTGTTTCTGGCCGGTATCGATCCGCGTCGTGCCGCCGGACGTATCTCGCAAGCGCGCTATGAGCTGCTGGCGGCAGCCGTGCGTGAGGTGCTGGCGGCGGCCATCACCCAGGGTGGGACGACGTTGCGCGACTTCGTCAGCGGCACCGGTGAGCCGGGCTACTTCGCCCAGCGCCTCAATGTCTACGGTCGCGTTGGCCAGCCCTGCCGGCGCTGTGGCGCCGAACTCCAACTGGTGACCCTGGGCCAGCGGGCCAGCGTGTTCTGCGGCTCCTGCCAGACGTGAGCGAGCCACCGGCATCCGTCGAGTTTTGCCCGACGGGGGCCGTGGCGCGTTAGAATGCCTTTTTACCTACTCCCGTTTTCTGCATGTCGGAGATCTCCGTGACCGAACGCCTGCGCTTGAAGAAGAATGCCGATCGCCGTTTGAAGGCCGGCCATCTATGGCTGTATTCCAACGAGATCGACACCCAGGCCACGCCGCTCAAGACCTTCGAGCCGGGCGCCCAGGCAGTGATCGAGGCCGCCAATGGCAAGGCGATGGCGGTGGCCTATGTCAACCCGCACTCGTTGATCTGCGCGCGCGTGGTGTCCCGCGATCCCAATGTCCGCCTCGATCGCTCGCTGCTGGTGCATCGCCTGAAGCAGGCACTCGGATTGCGCGAGCGGCTGTTCACCAAGCCTTTCTATCGCCTGATCCATGGTGAAGGCGATCTGCTTCCGGGGTTGATCGTCGATCGCTTCGATGACGTCCTGGTGGTGCAGCTCAACACCCTGGGGATGGAGCGTCTGGGCGAGGAAGTCGTCGCCGCGCTGGACAAGGTATTGTCGCCACGGGCCATCGTATTCAAGAACGACTCGTCGGGGCGCCGCCAGGAGCAGCTCGAACGCCAGGTATCGCTGGTCAAGGGGGAACTGCCCGAACAAGTGCTGCTGGAAGAGAATGGCGTGCGCTTTGCGGTGCCGGTGCTCGAGGGCCAGAAGACCGGCTGGTTCTATGACCATCGTGCCAATCGCGCCTGGTTGAACGGCTTGGTGGCCGGCAAGCGGGTACTGGACGTGTTCAGCTACATCGGTGGCTGGGGCGTGCAGGCGGCGGCGCATGGGGCCAGCGAGGTGCTGTGCATCGATGCCTCGGGCGAGGCCCTGGAGCGGGTCGCCGAGAATGCCGCCCTGAACGGCCTGACCGAGCAGGTGGCTATCGGTGAGGGCGATGCCTTCGAGGTGCTCGCGGCGCTCAAGGCCGACAACGAGCAGTTCGACGTGGTGATCCTCGACCCACCGGCCTTCATCAAGAAGCGCAAGGACATTCCCAACGGCGAGCGGGCCTATTCGCGACTCAATCGCGAGGCCATGCGGTTACTGGGGCGTGACGGCCTGCTGGTCTCGGCGTCGTGTTCCATGCATCTGGCACCGGAGCGTCTGATGGAGTGCATACGGGGGGCGGTGCGTCACCAGGATCGCCATGGCCAGGTGATCTACCAGGGACACCAGGGGCCCGACCATCCGGTACATCCGGCGATTCCCGAAACCGCCTACCTCAAGGCATTGGGCGTGCGAGTCTTCAGGGATTGATGCCATGGCGGACTATGTACGGGTATTTCGGCACTCCAACGCCCTGCTGGTCAGCCATATACAGAATGTCCTGATCGCGGCGGGGATTCCCGCCGAACTGCGCAACATGACCCTCGGCGGCGGGGCCGGTGAGCTGCCGCTGGGGGAGTGCGAGCCCGAGGTCTGGGTGGCGGCGCACAATGCCGCGCGCGCCGACGCCCTGGTGCGGGAGAGCCTGCAAGGTGCCAGCGACCCGGCACCCGACTGGGTCTGCCCCCACTGTGGCGAGTCACTGGGGGGCGCCTTCGAGACTTGCTGGAAATGCGGCACCGACCGTTCCCATGGAGCCTGATACGTCCCTGAGCGGTCGTGCTCGGCGCATGCCCGCCGGGTATGTCGAGATCTACGGTGCCGCCCTGATGCCCGAATAGTGAACCGGAAATCTTCTCGAATCGCGGTGTCCTGGCAAGATATCATCCGGATTTTCGAGCAATATTTGCGAGATCGCTGCGAATTCTCGTGTGGTTTTATCATGATTGCTCCGCTGTGCTGTAATGAGACATAGACGTCTCATCGCGTCGCGATCTCACACGTTAATTCGGAGGTGTCATGAAGATTGCCGTGCCCAAGGAAATCAAGAACCACGAGTATCGCGTGGCGCTGACACCTACTGGCGCCCGCGAGCTGGTGAACCGAGGTCATCAGGTCAGACTGCAGGCGGGTGCCGGGGAGGGTGCCGGCTTTCCCGACGCCGACTACGAAGCGGTGGGAGCCTTGCTCGAAGCCGATGTTGCCAAACTGTGGGAGGACGCCGAACTGATCCTCAAGGTCAAGGAGCCGCAGCCCGAAGAGGTCGAGCGTCTGGCCGAAGGGCAAATCCTGTTCACCTACCTGCATCTGGCAGCCGAGGAGGAGCTTACTCGGGGCCTGATGAACAGCGGGGCGACCTGCATCGCCTACGAAACCATCACCAGCCCCCAGGGCGGCCTGCCATTGCTGGCGCCGATGAGCGCGGTAGCGGGGCGTATGGCGGTGCAGGCCGGTGCCCACAGCCTGGAGAAGGCCCAGGGTGGTGCCGGCATGCTGCTGCCGGGGGTGCCGGGGGTGCCGCCGGCCCGGGTCACGGTGATCGGCGGTGGTGTGGTCGGTGAAAATGCAGCCCGCATGGCCCTGGGATTGGGAGCCGAAGTCACGATTCTCGACAAGTCGTTATCGCGCCTGGAGGTGTTGGATCATCGCTATCAGGGACGCTTGAAGACAGCCTACTCCACGACCGACGCCATGGAGGAGGCGATCCGTGAATCGGATCTGATCATCGGCGCGGTACTGGTGCCCGGTGCGGCGGCCCCCAAGTTGATCACTCGCGCCCAGCTCAAGGACATGAAACCCGGTAGCGTGCTGGTCGACGTGGCCATCGACCAGGGCGGCTGTTTCGAGACCAGCCGGGCGACCACCCATGCCGAGCCGACCTATGTGGTCGATGGCGTCGTACACTACTGCGTGGCCAACATGCCCGGCGCCGTGGCGCGGACCTCGACCCAGGCACTGACCAACGCCACCTTGCCGTTCGTCATGGCGCTGGCCGACAAGGGCTGGAAACGGGCGCTGGCTGACGATCCGCATTTCCTGCCCGGACTCAACGTGCATGCCGGCCAGGTGACCTATCCCGCGGTGGCCGAGGCCTTCGGCCTGGACAGTGTCGATCCCGCTAGCCTGGTGAAGTAAAGGACGCACGACACGCCACCCCGGTCGCCTTGACCGGGGTGGCGCGGTAAACTGGGTCCACTTGCCATTTACCCAGTGGATCAGTCCGATTTCATGACCAAGACACGTGTTCTTACCGGTATCACCACCACCGGCACGCCGCATCTCGGCAACTACGTCGGTGCCATCAAGCCAGCCATCGCCGCGAGCCAGGACCCTAGCGTCCAGTCCTTCTACTTCCTCGCCGATCTGCACTCCCTGATCAAGTGTCAGGACCCGCGGCGGGTGCAGGAGTCGCGACTGGAGATCGCCGCCACCTGGCTGGCGCTGGGGCTGGATACCGACAACGCCATCTTCTATCGCCAGTCGGACATTCCCGAGATCCCCGAGCTCACCTGGCTACTGTCCTGCGTCTGTGCCAAGGGGCTGATGAACCGTGCCCACGCCTACAAGGCGGCGGTAGCGGAGAACGAAGCCGCCGGTGACCAGGATCCCGACAAGGGCATCACCATGGGGTTGTTCGGCTATCCGGTGCTGATGGCCGCCGACATCCTGCTGTTCAACGCCCACAAGGTGCCGGTGGGGCGTGACCAGATCCAGCATATCGAAATGGCCCGCGACATGGCCGGGCGCTTCAACCACCTCTACAAGGGCGACTTCTTCACTCAGCCCGAGGCGGTGGTCGACGAGAAGGTGGAGGTGCTCGGTGGTCTCGACGGACGCAAGATGTCCAAGAGCTACAACAACACCATTCCGCTGTTCGTGTCCGAGAAGAAGCTGCTCAAGCTCGTCCGCAAGATCAAGACCAACTCGCTCGAGCCCGGTGAACCCAAGGATCCGGACACCTGCACCCTGTTCCAGATCTATTCGGCCTTCGCCACCGTGGAGGAAAGCGAAGCCATGCGCCAGCAGTATCTCGAGGGGATCGGCTGGGGTGAGGTCAAGAATCGGGTCTTCGAGTATCTCAATGCCTACCTGCGCGAACCCCGCGAGCGTTATCTGGCGCTGATGGAGGACCCAGGCCATATCGAGGCGGTCCTCGAGAAGGGCGCCGAGCGGGCCCGGGCCGAGGCCGCGTCCCTCATGGACCGCTTGCGTCACGCGGTGGGACTGGGTCGCTTCATCTGATCCCCTCAAGGAGAGAACCTCGTGCCCCGGCTCTGGCCGGGGTACGTCCTTATCGGGGCCCGTCATGGTAAAGTAACGGCCTCAGGCGCCGCCAAGAGCGTCTACGGTCCAGACCCGATGTCCACAATCGCGCGAGACGAGAGATGAACGAACCAGGCAAACGACCGCTGTACGTGCCCTATGCCGGGCCCACCCTGCTGGAAATGCCGCTGCTCAACAAGGACAGTGCCTTTACCCTCCAGGAACGCATCGCTTTCAACCTGATCGGCCTGCTGCCGCACAACGTCGAGTCCATCGAGGAACAGGCCGAGCGCGTCTATCGCCAGTACCGGCTGTGCCAGAGTGACCTCGCCCGGCATATCTTTCTGCGCGCCATCCAGGACGACAACGAGACGCTGTTCTTCCGCCTGCTGGAGGAACACCTCGAGGAGATGCTGCCGATCATCTATACGCCCACGGTGGGCGAGGCCTGCGAGGAATTCTCCAATATCTATCGCAACCATCGCGGCCTGTTCATCTCCTATCCCGACCGCGAATACATGGATGACATCCTGCGCAGTGCCACCAAGGACAAGGTGAAGGTGATCGTGGTCACCGACGGCGAGCGTATTCTGGGCCTTGGGGATCAGGGTATCGGCGGCATGGGCATTCCCATCGGCAAGCTGTCGCTGTACACCGCCTGCGGCGGCATCAGCCCGGCCTACACGCTGCCGATCATGCTCGACGTGGGAACCAACAATCAGGCGCTGCTCGACGACCCCATGTACATGGGCTGGCGTCACGAGCGGATCTCCCAGGACGAGTACGATGCCTTCGTCGCCGACTTCATCACCGCGGTGAAGCGTCGCTGGCCGAATGTGTTGCTGCAGTTCGAGGACTTCGCCCAGTCCAATGCCATGCCGCTGCTCGAGCGTTACCGCGACGAACTGTGCTGTTTCAACGACGACATCCAGGGCACCGCGGCGGTCTGCGTGGGGACCCTGATGGCGGCCTGCAAGGCCAAGGGCGAGAAGGTCAGCGACCAGCGTGTGGCGTTCGTCGGCGCCGGCTCGGCGGGCTGCGGCATCGCCGAGCAGATCATCGTGGCGATGCAGGCCGAAGGGCTCTCGGAGGCCGAGGCCCGGGCACGAATCTTCATGATCGATCGGCATGGCCTGTTGACCGCCGACATGGACGGCCTCTACGACTTCCAGTCACGCCTGGCGCATGCGCCGGCCAAAGTGGCGGAGTGGGGCACACGTGGTTTGCTGGAAGTGGTGCAGAATGCCCGTCCCACGGTACTCATCGGTGTCTCCGGCCAACGCGGCCTGTTCACCAAGGAGGTGATCCAGGCGTTGCACCAAGACTGCGCTCAGCCGCTGGTAATGCCGCTGTCCAATCCCACCTCGCGGGTCGAGGCCACCCCCGAGGAGATTCTCGGCTGGACCGACGGCCAGGCCCTGGTGGCGACCGGCAGCCCCTTCCTGCCGGTGACATTGAAGGGCGAGACGTTCCCCATCGCCCAGTGCAATAACGCCTACATCTTCCCCGGCATCGGCTTGGGAGTGATCGCCGCCAAGGCCTCGCGGGTGACCGATACCATGCTGATGGCGGCCTCCAATGCGCTGGCCAAGGGGGCGCCCATGGTCAAGCATGGTGAAGGCGCGCTATTGCCGGCGCTTGGCGATATCCGCGAGATCAGCCAGGCCATCGCCTTCGATGTCGCCAAGCAGGCCCAGGCGGATGGCGTGGCGCTGACCAGTGACGACGAGACGCTATGGACGGCCATCGAGCGCAACTTCTGGTACCCGCGCTATCGCGAGTATCGTCGCCGGGCGTTTTGAGCCACGGGCCACGAGCTACGGGCAGTTTGCGGGTGTTCGAAACCGACCACAATTCTGCTCGAAGCTCGAAGCTCGAAGCTCGAAGCTCGAAGCTCGAAGCTCGAAGCTCGAAGCTCGATCATGCCGTACCGATCATCTTGCGCAGCACGTAGTGCAGGATGCCGCCGTGGCGGTAGTACTCCAGCTCGTTGGCGGTGTCGATACGGCACAGCGCCTCGAGCTTCTTCTCGCCCTTGTCGCTGCCGATCGTCACCTCGACCTTGCCGCCCGGGGTCAACTCGCCGAGCCCTTCGATGGAGATCGTCTCGTCGCCGGTCAGGCCCAGTGTCTTGCGGCTTTCCCCCTCGGGGAACTGCAGCGGCACCACCCCCATGCCGATCAGGTTGGAGCGGTGGATGCGCTCGTAGGACTCGGCGAGCACCGCGCGCACGCCGAGCAGGCGAGTGCCCTTGGCCGCCCAGTCGCGTGATGAGCCGGTACCGTACTCCTTGCCGGCAATCACCACCAGGGGCGTGCCTTCCTCCTGGTATTTCATCGCCGCGTCATAGATCGCCATCTGCTCGCCGCTCGGCACGTGGCGGGTATAGCCGCCCTCGACGCCGGCGAGCATCTCGTTCTTGATGCGCACGTTGGCGAAGGTGCCGCGCATCATCACCTCGTGGTTGCCGCGCCGCGAGCCGTAGGAGTTGAAGTCGAGCGGTTTGACGCCGCGCTCCTGCAGGTAGCGCCCGGCAGGGCTGTCGGGCTTGATGGCGCCGGCCGGTGAGATGTGGTCGGTGGTCACCGAATCACCGAGCATGGCCAGGATGCGGGCGTCCTTGATGTCCTCCACTGGCGCGGGCTCCCTGCCCATGCCCTCGAAGAATGGTGGGTGCTGGATATAGGTGGAATCTTCCGACCATTCGTAGACCTGGCTCTGCGGTACGTCGATGGCCTGCCAGACCTCGTCGCCGTCGAAGACCTCGGCGTACTCCTTACGGAACATGTCGGTCTTGACCTGCTCCACCGCTTCGGCGATCTCGGTCTGGGAGGGCCAGATATCCTGCAGGTAGACCGGCTTGCCGTTCCGGTCGACGCCCAGCGGTTCCTTGGAGAGGTCGAGGCGTACATTGCCGGCCAGGGCGTAGGCCACCACCAGCGGCGGCGACGCCAGCCAGTTGGTCTTGACCAGTGGGTGTATGCGACCCTCGAAGTTGCGGTTGCCGGAGAGTACCGAGGCCACGGTCAAGTCGCCGTCTTCGATGGCCTCTTCGATGGCTTCGGGCAGTGGCCCGGAGTTGCCGATGCAGGTGGTACAGCCATAGCCCACCAGGTTGAAGCCCAGCGCGTTGAGGTCGTCCTGCACGCCGCCGGCAGCCAGGTAGTCGGTGACCACCTTGGAACCCGGCGCCAGGGAGGTCTTGACCCAAGGCTTGGTCCTGAGCCCTTTCTGCAGCGCCTTTCTGGCCAGCAAACCGGCGGCCATCATCACGCTGGGGTTGGAGGTGTTGGTGCAGGAGGTGATGGCGGCGATCACCACGGCGCCGGGGTTGAGCTTGAAGGCCTCGCCGTCGAGGGTGACGTCCTGGCTGTCGTGATGCTCGTAGCTTTCCTCGATCCCCACCGCGGTCTGGCCGCCTTCGGAGAACAGGCGTCCCTTCTCGGTGGACGGCAGTTCCCCGCCGTTCTCGTGCATCAGCTTCTCGAAGGTGGCCTTCATGTCGGACAGCGCGACTCGGTCCTGAGGCCGCTTGGGACCGGCCAGGCTGGCTTCGACGTCGCTCATGTCGAGGTGCAGGGTGTCGCTGAAGATCGGCTCGGCACCCGGCTCTCGCCACAGGCCCTGTTCCTTGCAGTAGGCTTCCACCAGCGTCACCTGGGGCTCGCTGCGGCCGGTCAGGCGCAGGTAGTTCAGCGTTTCGTCGTCGACCGGGAAGAAGCCGCAGGTGGCACCGTATTCCGGGGCCATGTTGGCGATGGTGGCGCGGTCGGCCAGCGGCAGGTCCTGGAGACCGTCACCGTAGAACTCGACGAACTTGCCGACCACCCCCCGCTGGCGCAGCATCTGGGTCACCGTCAGCACCAGGTCGGTGGCGGTGATGCCCTCGCGCAGCTTGCCGGTCAGCTTGAAGCCGACCACTTCGGGGATCAGCATCGAGACCGGCTGGCCGAGCATGGCGGCTTCGGCCTCGATCCCACCCACGCCCCAGCCGAGAATGCCCAGGCCGTTGATCATGGTGGTGTGGGAGTCGGTGCCCACCAGGGTGTCGGGATAGGCGAAGGTCCTGCCGCCTTCCTCCTTGGCCCATACCGTCTTGCCCAGGTACTCCAGGTTGACCTGATGGCAGATGCCGGTGCCCGGCGGCACCACGCGGAAATTGTCGAAGGCGTCCTGCCCCCAGCGCAGGAATTCATAGCGCTCGCGGTTGCGCGCCATCTCGATGGTCACGTTGTCGCGAAAGGCGGTGGGATTGCCGTACTTGTCGACCATCACTGAGTGGTCGATGACCAGGTCCACCGGTGACAAGGGATTGATGCGTGAAGGATCCTCGCCGAGTTTCGCCACTGCGGCGCGCATCGAGGCCAGGTCGACCACCCCTGGTACCCCGGTGAAATCCTGCATCAGCACCCGCGCCGGGCGATAGCCGATCTCACGGCTCGAGCGTGCCTCTCGTTGCCAGTCGACCAGCGCCTGCACGTCCTCGCGGGCAACGCTCTCGTCATCGGCGAAGCGTAGCTGATTCTCGAGCAGTACCTTGAGGGTGATGGGCAGCCGTGAGATGTCCCCCAGCGCCTCCGCCGCCTTGGGCAGGCTGTAGTAGTGATAGACGCGCTCGCCCACCGTCAGGCAGGCAAGCGTGTTCGGTACGGAATCGGCGCTCATGGTCTTCTCCTCATCGGTGAAGGGTCATCCGGGCGGGACTATTCGTATCACATGGTCATGATAGATGCTGTTTTCAAGCACTGCCGATGGCTCCAGCCGACCGGCCTCAGCGACTATGCTGTGAAAGAGGGCCGGCGATTCGTCCCGGCTCGATCACAACGACTTGAAAGCATCGTGCACTGCCCCCAATGTACATGGCTTGGTGGGCAGTGCTGTCGTGTAGGGGGCGCAGCATGCATGAGGAAATGTTGACCTCGCAAACGGTGCACTGCCCGTATTGCGGCACCGAATTCGACCTGCTGGTGGATGCCAGTGAGGGGAGCCATCAGACTTGGGAGGACTGCCCGCGCTGCTGCGCGCCGATCCAGGTCCGGGTGGCGGTATCGCTGCATAGCGGTGAGCTCGAAGGCATAACCCTCTGCCGCGATGACGAGGCCTTCTAGGGGCTGGTCACGGCTCAGGGCCGGATAGGGATTGGCTATATTGCCGATTGGGCTTATCAAATTGCGCTATTCTGGCATCTGCCTTTAGGCTGGATGTCGTTTTTCACCCTCCATTGATTCACCTCAATCTCAAGGAGATTTGCATGAGCGTACTGGTTGGACGTCAAGCACCCGATTTCGAAGCTGCGGCTGTCCTGGGTGACGGTTCCATCGTCGAGAATTTCAAGCTGTCCGACAGCAACGGCAAGCTGCGCGTGCTGTTCTTCTGGCCGCTGGACTTCACTTTCGTGTGCCCGTCCGAGATCATCGCCCACGACAACCGTCTGGCGCAGTTCAAGGAGCTCGGCGTCGAAGTGATCGGGGCGTCCATCGACTCCCAGTTCACTCACCACGCCTGGCGCAAGACCGCGCCGGAGAAGGGCGGTATCGGTGAAGTCGGCTTCCCCATCGTGGCCGACGTCAAGCACGAGATCACCCAGGCCTACGGCATCGAACATCCGGAAGCCGGCGTCGCCATGCGCGCCTCCTTCCTGATCGATGAACACGGTGTCGTCCAGCACCAGACCGTCAACAACCTGCCGCTGGGTCGCAACGTCGACGAGATGCTGCGCATGGTCAAGGCGCTCAAGCATCACCAGAAGCACGGTGAAGTCTGCCCGGCCGGCTGGGACGAAGGTGAGGAAGGCATGCAGGCCGACGCGGAAGGCGTCGCCAAGTACCTGGGCGCTCACTCCCAGGAACTGTGAGCCTTCGGGCTGGCAGCGAGGCGGCCTGCGGGCCGCCTCTTTGCATTGCGACCCGCGAGGTGAGGCGGTGTTACAATGAAAATGGTGCAGTGCACTGTGGCATGGTGATACGGCGGTCATGCCAGAATGCATCTGTTGTCAACTGGACAGCTTTTCCCGTCAGCTCGAGTCCCGAGGTTTCCTTATGAGCGAAGTGCGCCACGAACGCCTGATCATTCTCGGCTCCGGCCCGGCCGGTTATACCGCCGCCGTCTATGCCGCCCGCGCCAACCTCAAGCCGCTGCTGATCACCGGCATGCAGGCCGGTGGTCAGTTGACGACCACCACCGATGTCGACAACTGGCCCGGTGACGATGTCGGCGTGCAGGGGCCCGAGTTGATGGAGCGCATGCGCAAGCATGCCGAACGCTTCGATACCGAGGTGCTGTTCGACCATGTCAACGAGGTCGAGCTGCGCGAACGTCCCTTCACCCTCAAGGGCGACAACGGCACCTACACCTGCGATGCGCTGATCATCGCCACCGGTGCCAGTGCCCGCTACCTGGGGCTGCCTTCCGAACAGCGCTTCATGGGGCAGGGAGTGTCTGCCTGCGCCACCTGTGACGGCTTCTTCTACCGCAATCAGGAAGTCGTGGTGGTGGGCGGCGGCAACACCGCCGTGGAAGAGGCCCTGTACCTGTCGAACATCGCCTCCAAGGTGACCCTGGTGCATCGCCGCGACAGCCTGCGGGCCGAGAAGATCCTGCAGGACAAGCTGTTCGACAAGGTCGAGAACGGCAATATCGCGATCGAGTGGAACCATACCCTCGACGAAGTGCTGGGCGATGACACCGGCGTGACCGGTGTACGCCTGAAGTCCACCGAGAATGGCGCGACCAAGGAGCTATCGGCACCGGGCGTGTTCATCGCCATCGGCCATACGCCCAACACCGCGATCTTCGAGGGTCAGCTCGATATGCAAGGCGGCTACATCAAGGTGCGTTCGGGGCTGGACGGCAACGCCACGGCCACCAGCGTGCCGGGGGTGTTCGCGTCCGGCGATGTCATGGATCACGTCTACCGCCAGGCGGTCACCTCGGCGGGCAGCGGCTGCATGGCCGCGCTCGACGCCGAGCGTTATCTCGATGAACTGGCCTAGGCTATTGGCTTCGGGCTTCGGGCTTCGGGCTTCGGGCTTCGGGCTTCGGGCTTCGGGCTTCGGGCTTCGGGCTTCGGGCTTCGGACTTCGGGCTTCGGGCTTGATACAATCTTGCCGTAGCTCGTAGCTCGTAGCTCGTAGCTCGTAGCTCGTAGCTCGTAGCTCGTAGCTCGTAGCTCGTAGCTCGTAGCTCGTAGCTCGTAGCTCGTAGCTCGTAGCTCGCGCGCAGCGCGTCAATAATGCGGCGGCCTGTCCTCCTCGGGCTGCCAGCCGCCTTCCCTGTCGTCGCCCGCCTGTAGCGCCTGCTGCTGCTCACGCAGACGACGCTGGATCAGGTCGCTGATGCGTTCGAGCTGCGACAGCCGCTGTTCCTGGGCGGCCACCGCCTGGTCCAGGGTATCCAGCCAGTGTTCCTGATAAGCGATGCGGCTCTCCAGGTCGTCGAGCCGTGCCCGCTGGTGCGCGAGCGAGACGTCCGCTGTCATGTTAGAATCATCTGGTTGAGTGTTGCCGTTCATCGCGACACCTTCGCTGTGTAAGTCGACGCCCAGTGCTCCTCGTGCCGCTGGGCATTCATCATGATCGTTTATCCATTGCCACAACAAGAGAACTCGAGGTCCATGAATCGCAAGGTCTTACTTCGTTGTAGTCTGATAAGTCTGTTACTCGCTGCTCCTGCTCCGTTGTTGATCGCCCTGTTCGTTTCCTTCACCGGGGGCGTTCTGTCGCGGGAACTGTTTGCCGCTCTCGAACTCGGGGGGGTGGGCGCCGTCTATCTGGCCGCGGCCGTGGCGGTGTTCGTGCTGTTGCTGGCCGCCACATTGGCGCTCAATGTGCTGACCCCGCAATTGGCTACCCTGGCCGAGGTCGAGGACGATGATCGCGAGATCGGCGAGGTCAAGTGGTTCAACGTCAACAAGGGGTATGGCTTCATTACCCGTGACAGCGGTGAAGACGTCTTCGTGCATTTTCGCGCCATTCGCGGCAAGGGGCATCGTACCCTGGCCGAAGGCCAGAAGGTACGCTACCACGTGATCGAGAATGAGCGCGGATTGCAAGCCGATGATGTGACAGTTATTACCTGACGTTGCCGACACACGATTCGGCGCCCCGCCCGGCTCTGCCTGGTGGGGCGTCGTCGTATTTACTGCCCCGAATCCGGCCAGTCGATCGCCTCCTCCCGACCATCGGGCAGGACCCGCCAGAAGCGATCGGGATCGTCGCCGGGCTGCCAGCCGCCCAGCGAGCAGCGCACTTCGCAGTCGAGCCGCATGGCGGCCTCGCGGGCGCAATCCACGTCCCGCGGCCAGGGGGTGGCACTGCTGTCGAACCACAGGCTGGCGTAGCCATCCGCCGCTTGCTCCACCAGCAGCACGGGAATGCGATGCCCGTCGCTATGACCGGTGGTGCGCGCCTGACGCTTGCCGCTGCGTTGCAGGGGCGGGGCATCCAGGCATTCAGCGAGCCAGGCGTTCAAGGTGTCGAGGGATACCCGGGCCAGGTAGATTTCGATATCGGGATAGCGCTGCATGTGGGACCTCAGTAGGCCGGCGAGGGAGCGACGAACAGGCGTTCGAGAATGGCCTCGTAGATATCGCTCAGGGTGTCCAGGTCGGCGGCGCGAACCCGTTCGTTGACCTTGTGGATGGTGGCATTGAGCGGTCCCAGCTCGACCACCTGGCTTCCCAAGGTGGCGATGAAGCGGCCATCGGACGTCCCGCCCGCGGTGGACAGCTCCGGCCGTCGGCCCAGCACGTCCTCGACGCCGGCCAGCGAGGCGTCCACCAGTTCGCCTGCGGCGGTAAGGAAGGGTTCGCCGTTGAGCGTCCAGTCGAGGCGGTAATCGAGCCCATGGGCATCGAGAATCGCCTCGGCACGTTCGCGCAGTTGCCAGTGGGTGACCTCGGTGGAATAGCGGAAGTTGAAGATCACCTCCAGATCACCGGGAATCACGTTGGTGGCGCCGGTGCCCGAGCGGATATTGGAGATCTGGAAGCTGGTGGCGGGGAAGAAGGTGTTGCCATCGTCCCAATGCTCGCGTACCAGGGCGTCCAAGGCCGGGGCGGTTTCGTGGATCGGGTTGCGCGCCAGGTGGGGATAGGCCACATGGCCTTGCATGCCCTTGACGTGCAGCACGCCGCCCAGCGAACCGCGTCGCCCGTTCTTGATCACGTCGGCGAGGGCATCGGTGGATGAGGGCTCGCCGACGATGCAGTAGTCGAGGCGCTCGTGGGCCTCGCGCAGGTGCTCGACCACCGCCCGGGTACCATCAATGGCCGGGCCTTCCTCGTCGGAGGTGATCAGGAAAGCGAGCTTGCCGTCGTGCTCCGGGTGCGCGGTCACGAAGCGCTCCACGGCGGTGACCATTGCCGCCAGGCTGCCCTTCATGTCGGCGGCGCCTCGCCCGCAGAGCATGCCGTCGTCGTCGATGCGCGGTTCGAAGGGCGGGTACTGCCAGTGAACGTCCGGGCCGCTGGGCACCACATCGGTATGGCCCGCGAAGGCCAGCACCGGACCGTGATGGCCGCGAACCGCCCAGAAGTTCTCGACATCACCAAAGGGCAGGCGGTCGACATGAAAGCCCAGCCGCTCGAGACGCTCGATCATCAGTGCCTGGCAGCCGACATCGTCGGGGGTCACCGAGGGGCGGCGCATCAGGTCGATGGCCAGTTCGAGGGTCGGCGAAAGAGGGCTGGCGGCGGGGTCGGGAATGGGCATGCGTCATCCTGGGTGGCGAATCGAAAGGCAGTGGCGGCGCCCACCGATGGGGGCGCCGCTGCGATCAGTCGTTGGCGTGCAAGGCTTCGTTCAGCGCAATGGCGCTCTTGTTGGTCAAGCACTCGATGCGGCCATTGAGGGAGTTGCGGCGCAGCAGCAGGTCGTCCTGGCCGGCCAGTTCGCGGGCTGCCACGGTCTTGACCTCCTGGCCCTGGTCGTCGAGCACCATGACCTTGGCGCCGGCGGTGATATACAACCCGGCCTCGACGGTGCAGCGGTCGCCCAGCGGGATGCCGATACCGGCATTGGCGCCGACCAGGCAGCCTTCGCCGACCTTGATGATGATGTTGCCGCCGCCGGACAGGGTGCCCATGGTCGAACAACCACCGCCCAGGTCGGAGCCCTTGCCGACTGTCACGCCGGCGGAAACGCGCCCCTCGATCATGCCCGGCCCCACGGTGCCGGCGTTGAAGTTGACGAATCCTTCGTGCATCACGGTGGTGCCTTCGCCGAGGTAGGCGCCCAGGCGCACGCGTGCGGTGTCGCCGATGCGTATGCCCTTGGGCACCACATAGTCGGCCATCTTGGGAAACTTGTCGACACAGTCCACTGACAGGTGACGACCTTCCAGGCGGGCCTTGAGACGCCGTGCCGGCAACTCCTCGATGTCGATGGCGCCTTCGTTGGTCCAGGCCACATTGCGCAGCAGGCCGAACATGCCGGTCAGGTCGATGCCATGCGGTTCGACCAGTCGATGCGACAGCAGGTGCAGCTTGAGATAGACCTCGGGGGCGCTTTGCGGCGGTTCGTCGGTTGCCAGGAACATCGCCACCAGCGGCCGATGGCTCGAGGCCAGCGTTTCGGCGAGTTCGGCCTGCTCGGCGTTGCCGGCGGCCTGGAAGGCCTTGGCCAGCTCGCTGCAGTGCTCGGGCAGGAAACTGACCGCCGCGTTACCTGCGGGCGCGTCCAGCACTCGCTGGGCCGCTTCGACCAGGCGTGCATCGGGTTCGAGCAGTGGCGCAGGATAGTAGATTTCCAGCCAGTCGCCCTGGGTGTTCTGGGTGCCGATTCCGAGTGCGAAGCTCAGCATGGGGGATGTCCTCTAGCGTGATGAAATGAAGAAGGGCCTGGCAGGCGGCTAGCCCATCAGCCTGTCGTATTCGCCGTCCCGGTAGCCGACGAGGATCGTGTCGCCGGTATCCAGCAGCGGGCGCTTGATCAGTGTCGGGTGTCCCAGCATCAGCTCCCGGGCACTGTCGGCATCGATGTCCCGTTTTGTGGCCTCGTCGAGATGGCGCCAGGTGGTACTGCGCTTGTTGAGCAGCGTCATCACCGGGACCTGTGTCAGCAGGTGCTCGAGCAGGGCCGCCGACAGGCCGTCCGCGCGCAGGTCGTGGAA
This sequence comes from Litchfieldella rifensis, assembly GCF_042646605.1. Classification (NCBI taxonomy): domain Bacteria; kingdom Pseudomonadati; phylum Pseudomonadota; class Gammaproteobacteria; order Oceanospirillales; family Halomonadaceae; genus Litchfieldella; species Litchfieldella rifensis. The sequence goes on from NZ_JBHRUG010000026.1 coordinate 75,575, forward strand.
CTGGTAAGCAATACCCTTGCTGTCCAGTACCTTGAGGGCCTTGCGACAAGTATCGCAGTTCTTGAGGCCATACAGGGTCAGCATGTGTGGAACTCCTTAGCGACGTTCGAGGAAGCGACGGATGCGATGTGCGCCTTCGACGGTGGCCTCGACGTCGGCGACCAGTGCCAGGCGCACCCGTCCGGCCCCGGGATTGGAGCCATCGGTGCTGTCGCGACTCATGTAGCGTCCGGGCAATACGCTGACGTGCTCCTCGGCGTAGAGCGTTCGGGTGAAGGCTTCGTCGTCACCGCCAGGGACCGCCGGCCATAGATAGAAGCTGGCCTCTGGGGTGGGAAAGTCCATCACCGGGGCGAGGATCTCGGTGACCGCGGCGAACTTTTCGCGATAGGCATCGCGGTTGGCACGGACGTGCGTTTCATCCTGCCAGGCGCTGATCGAGGCGCGTTGCAGCGGTAACGACATGGCGCAGCCGTGATAGGTGCGATAGCGCTTGAAGGGGGCGATCAGTGCCGCGTCGCCTGCCACGAAGCCCGAGCGCAGCCCCGGCAGATTGGAGCGCTTGGACAACGAGTGGAAGACCAGGCAGCGTCGATAGTCGTGGCGCCCCAGTACCGCGCAGGCCTGCAACAGGCCGGGAGGGGGAGCGGCTTCATCCAGGTACAGTTCCGAATAGCACTCGTCGGAGGCGATGATGAAGTCGAACTCATCGGCCAGCGCCAGCAGCCGCTGGAAGTCGGACAGTGGTGTCACCGCGCCGGTGGGGTTGCCCGGTGAACAGAGGAAGACGATCTGCACATTGCGCCAGGTGTCGGGGCTTACGGCGTCGAAGTCCGGGCGAAAGTCGTGATCGTCACGGCAGTCGAGGTACAGTGGCTCGCCGCCGGCCAACAGCGTGGCGCCCTCGTAGATCTGATAGAAGGGGTTGGGCACCGCGACCTTGGCCGGGCGCGAGCGATCCAGGGCGGCCTGGACGAAGGCGAAGATCGCCTCGCGGGTGCCGTTGACCGGCAATACCTGGGCGTCCGGGTCGAGACCCTCGAGCCCGAAGCGGCGTCGTGCCCAATCGGCAATCGCCGCGCGCAGTTCCGGAAGACCCTGGGTTGCCGGGTAGCGCGCCATTTCGTGGCGATAGGCATGCAGCGTCTCGAGCGCCTTCGCATAGGGTGCATGCTGGGGCTCGCCGATGGTCAGCGGGATATGGGCCAGCGCCTCGGGAGGCGCGACACCCGCTTTCAGCGTGGCGAGTCGCTCGAAGGGATAGGGCTGCAGGGCGTCGAGATCGGGGTTCATGGGTGTCCTGGCTGCCCCTCGCGGAGGCGCTTTATCGTTATCGGGGCGCGATGCCTTTGGCGCCGTGCCGAGTGTCATGCATAGGCAGGCGATTATAGGGAAGCTGCCCCGGCGCCTCAAATTCGGCAGGGGTTAGACACTGAGCACTTCGGTCAGCCGCGCGCGCAGGCGCTCCTGGCGCTCGGGGTCGGTGAGCGGCTGGCCTGCCTTGGTGGTAATGAAGAACACGTCCTCGACGCGTTCGCCGAGGGTGGCGATCTTGGCCGCCGACAGGGCGATGTCCTGCTCCATGAAGATACGCCCCACCCGGGCCAGCAGGCCGGGGCGGTCGGGAGCCACCAGCTCGAGCATGGTGCGCTCGTTGGCCGGGTCCTGCTCGATGGCGACCTGGGTCGGCACCTTGAAGTGCTTGAGCTGGCGCGGCGTGTGGCGGGTGACGATCTGTGGATAGTCGTCCGGGTCGTCGAGCTCCTCCTCCAGGTGGCGACGGATGTCGTCGAGCCGGGCCTTGTCACGAATGGGATCGCCGTCGTCGTCGAGGACGATGAAGGTGTTGAGCGTCCAGTCGTTGCTCGAGGTGGCGATGCGCGCGTCATGGATCGACAGCCCGAGCTGCTCCATGGCCGCGGCGGTGGCGGCGAACAGGTCATCCACCGAGCGGGTATGGATGAACACCTTGGTGCCCCCTTCGGCCATGTCCTCGGTGGGTGCGCTGATCAGGATCAGCGGCAGTGGGGAGCCGTCGTGGGCCAGAATGCCCTGGGTCTGCCACACGATCTCGCTGGGCGCATACTGCAGGAAATAGTCCTCGCCCAGCGACTCCCAGAGGCGGTCGACCCGCCGGAGATCGGCACCGACGGTGGCCAGCAGGCTGCGTGCCTCCTCGCGGGTTTCACGTACCCAGTCGTCACGGTCCAGGGGATTCTCCAGGCCACGGCGCAGGGCGCGCTTGGTCTCGGCGTGCAGCTGACGCAGCAGCGAGGCCCGCCAGCCGTTCCACAGCGAGGGGTTGGTGGCGTTGATGTCGGCCACGGTCAGTACGTAGAGGTAGTCGAGGTGAACCTCATCGCGCACCTGGACCGCGAAGTCGCGAATCACGTCGGGGTCGGTGATGTCGCGCTTCTGGGCGGTCTTCGACATCAGCAGGTGGTTCTCCACCAGCCAACTGACCAGTCGGGTGTCGCGAGGCGACAGCCCATGGCGCTCGCAGAATGCCTCGGCATCGCGGGCGCCGAGGATCGAGTGATTGCCGCCACGGCCTTTGCCGATGTCGTGATAGAGGCCGGCGATCCACAGCAGTTCGAGCTTGGGTAGCTGATGGACCAGCACCGCCGCCACCGGGAAATCCCCGCGGCCCTCGGGCTCGCGGAAGCGCTGCACGAACTTCAGCAGGCGCAGGGTATGGGCGTCGACGGTATAGATATGGAACAGGTCGTGCTGCATCAGCCCCACCGCCTGGCCGAATTCCGGCAGGTACTTGCCAAGCACGCCGTAGCGGTTCATGCGTCTGAGCTGACGCGCCACGTTGCCGCCGCAGCGCAGCAATTCCATGAACAGGCTCTGATGGCGGACGTCGTCGCGGAACAGGTCGTCGATGCGGTGGCGGTTGTCACGGATCAGGCGGATGGTCGAGGCGCGCACGCCCTCGATTTCCGGGTGCTGGGCCATTAGCAGGAACAGCTCCAGCAACGCCGCCGGGCGGTGGTGGAAGACCCGCGGGTGCCGCGCCTGGATATAGCCGCCCTTGACCTCGAAACGGGCGTTGAGCGGCTTGGTTTCGAGCTTCTCGTGACCGCGCAGGATCACCTCGTCGAAGTGCTGCAGCAGCATGTCGTTGAGCCCGGCCAGCGCCGTGACGTGGCGATAGTAGCGCTTCATGAATTGCTCGACGGCCAGTCGCTCGGGAGTATCGCGGTAGCCGAACAGCTCGGCGATGGTGCGCTGGTGGTCGAACAGCAGGCGGTCCTCGGCACGCCCGGTGAGCATATGCAGGGCGTAGCGTACCTGCCATAGGAAGGCTTGGCCCTGGCTGAGGATGCGCAACTCGGCGTCGTTCATGAAGCCGCTGTCGACCAGGTCCTCGTAGCGCTGGCTGTCGAAGTGTCGCTTGGCCACCCAGCCGATCATCTGGATGTCGCGAAGCCCACCGGGCGAGCTCTTGATGTTGGGCTCGAGGTGGTACTCGGAGTTGTTGTAGCGATAATGGCGGGCGATCTGTTCCTGCCACTTGGCCTCGAAGAAGCGATCCGCCGGCCACAGTCGGTCGGTGGAAAGGCGTGCCTGCATGGCTTCGCGCAGCCGCTCGGGGCCGGCCAGGGTGCGGGTTTCCAGAAGGTTGGTGATCACCGTGACGTCGGCTGCAGCCTCGCGTTCGCAGTCGGCGAGCGAACGCACGCTGTGGCCGATCTCCAGGCCGATGTCCCACAGCAGGGTGATGAACTCGGTCAGCGGCTCTCGATAGGACGTGTCATCATCGTCTTCGAGCAGCAGCATCAGGTCGATGTCCGAGTGAGGGTGCAACTCGCCACGCCCATAGCCGCCCACCGCGAGCAGCGCGATGCCGTCGTCGGGCCAGGCATGTCGCGACCAGGCGATTTCCAGCAGGCGATCGAGGCACCAGGCACGACCGTGGATCAGGTCGCGAATATCGGCGCCCGCGCGGAAACGCGCATCGAGGCGTGTCTGTATCGCTCGCAAGGCCTCCTTGAAGGGGGCGATGGGTGAGCGGTGACTGTCGAGCTCGGCGCGCAAGGCCGCCGCGTCAAACAAGCTCTCGTCGGGTGCAAAGCGATAATGGTGCAGTAGCATAGGGTGGCTAAGCTTCGAGGAAGCTTAGGTCTTCTTCGCCGCGGGCGGTAAGCACTTCGACCCCCGTCGCGGTGACCAGCAGGGTATGTTCCCACTGCGCGGAGAGGCTCTTGTCCTTGGTGACCGCCGTCCAGCCGTCGCGCAGCACCTTGGTGCGGTAGCCGCCGACATTGATCATCGGTTCGATGGTGAAACACATGCCTTCCGCCAGTTCGATGTCGGCCTCCGGGGCGTAGCCATCGTAGTGCAGCACCTGGGGTTCCTCGTGGAAGACCGCGCCGATGCCGTGGCCGCAGAAATCACGTACCACCGAATAGCCGTTGGCCTCGGCGTGCTGCTGGATCGCCCTGGCCAGCGCCGAGAGGCGAGCACCGGGGCGCACCTGAGCGATGCTGTGGTACAGGCACTCCTGGGTGACACGCGACAGCCGCTCGCCCTGGATGCTCTCGCCGATGATGAACATCATGCTGGTATCGCCGTGGTAGCCGTCGGCGGTCTTGACGGTGATGTCGATGTTCATGATGTCGCCTTTCTTGAGCTTCTTGGCGTCATCGGGGATGCCGTGGCACACCACATGGTTGATCGAGGTGCAGATCGACTTGGGAAAGCCGTGGTAATTGAGCGGCGCGGGCGTGGAACCGAGTTCGTGGACGATGTAGTCGTGGCACAGGCGATCCAGTTCGCCAGTGCTGACGCCGGCCTGGACATGCGGGGTGATCATTTCCAGCACGCTGGCAGCCTGGCGTCCGGCTTCGCGCATCTTGTCGATCTCGTCGGGCGTCTTGATGGGAACGTTCATGGACTCTCGAAAGCTGGGGGTGGAGTGCCGGCCCGGTGGCGCGTGACCAGAAGCAACGAGGGCTTGGCAACGAGGCGGGCGTCTTCATCTTGGTGTCGATCTATGGTATAAAGCTGCGCGCTTTCCTGCAATCGTTGTGCCGGTCGCCGTCAACTCGCATTTGAGCGATGCGTTGCCGGCAACGATACTGGAAAGTGCGTATCAAGAACGCCTTGAAATCACACATGCACCGTCACATGGTCCCGGGTGCTGTCGGTTCATCCCGGCGGTCGGATCCATGGGGTGCATGGAGGCCTAACCCGATAGTTTTCAGGAGTCATCCATGGCACAAGTCAATATGCGTGACCTGCTCAAGGCAGGCGCCCACTTCGGCCACCAGACCAAGTACTGGAACCCGAAGATGAGCAAATTCATCTTCGGTGCGCGCAACAAGATTCACATCATCAACCTCGAGCACACCCTGCCGGCGCTGAATGAAGCGGTCGATGTGGTCGAGAAGATGGCTGCCGCCAACAACAAGATCCTGTTCGTGGGCACCAAGCGCAGCGCCAGCAAGATCATCAAGGAAGAGGCGAACCGGGTAGGCATGCCCTTCGTCAACCATCGCTGGTTGGGCGGCATGCTGACCAACTACAAGACCATCCGCGTTTCCATCAAGCGTCTGCGCGAACTCGAAGCGATGCATGAAGACGGCACCTTCGACAAGCTGACCAAGAAGGAAGTGCTGATGGCGACCCGCGAGCAGGACAAGCTCGAGCGTTCCGTGGGCGGCATCAAGGAGATGGGCGGTCTGCCCGACGCGCTGTTCGTGATCGACGTCGACCATGAGCGCATCGCCATCAACGAAGCCAACAAGTTGGGCATCCCGGTCATCGGTGTGGTCGATACCAACTCCGACCCGGATGGCGTCGATTACGTGATCCCCGGCAACGATGACTCCATCCGTGCCATCCAGATCTACGTGCAGGCCATCGCCGATGCCTGTGCCAAGGCGAAGGAAGGTCGTCCCGATGAATTCGTCGAAGTCTCCTCCGAGACCAACGAAGTCGCCGAGTGATGTCACCGCACCTGCCCTGACTGTCACAACGGTGCGCCAGACTGGCTGGGCCGCCATGACAGGCGGGGTGGGTGGGAAGGGGGCTTTGGCCCCCTTTTTCCCGCCGCCTTCATCCGGCCCGCGGGATGCGTTTCCCCCCGAATACCGACGTCAAATCTAGAGGTTACTATCATGGCAGCTATTAGCGCGTCTCAGGTCAAGGAACTGCGCGAGCGCACCGGACTCGGCATGATGGAGTGCAAGAAGGCACTCACCGAGGCCGGTGGCGATATCGAGAAGGCCATCGAGGACCTGCGCAAGAATTCCGGCCTCAAGGCCGCCAAGAAGGCCGGCCGTACCGCCGCCGAAGGGGCCGTCGTCACCCGCGTTGCCGAAGATGGCAGCTACGGCGTGATGCTGGAGGTCAATTCCGAGACCGATTTCGTCGCCCGCGACGAGAACTTCACGGCATTTGCCGACAAGGTGCTGGCCAAGGTCTTCGAAGCCAAGTCCGACGATATCGCCGCCATCATGGCCGGCGAGCTGGAAGAGACTCGTGAGCAGCTGGTGCAGAAGATCGGCGAGAACATCTCCGTGCGTCGTGCCTGTGTCGTCGATGCGCCGCAAGGCGGCCTGGTCGGCGAATACGTCCATGGCGGCCGTATCGGCGTGCTGACCCTGCTCTCCGGCGGTTCCGCCGAGGTGGCCAAGGACGTCGCCATGCACGTCGCCGCCATCAATCCGGCCGTGGCGCGCCCCGAAGACATGCCCCAGGAACAGCTCGACAAGGAGAAGTCGATCATCCTGGCCCAGCCCGACATGGCCGGCAAGCCGGCGGAGATCGCCGAGAAGATGGTTCAGGGCCGCCTGAAGAAGTATCTGGCCGAGAACAGCCTGACCGAGCAGCCCTTCGTCAAGGACCCGAACCAGAGCGTAGCCGCCTACGTCAAGGCAGCCGGCGGTGAAGTGGTCGGTTTCGTGCGCTTCGAAGTGGGCGAGGGCATCGAGAAGGAAGAGGTTGATTTTGCCAAGGAAGTGATGGAACAGGCTCGCCGTAGCTGAGGTCCGATCTTCCAGGTTCGTGATGGCGTGCGCGCGAGCGCACGCCTTCGTGTATCCGTCTGACGGTTTTTGCCAGCCGTCGATTGAAGCGCCAGAATTCCCGACGACGTGTCAAGGAGACCTGCCCATGCCCTCATCCCCGGAGTATCCCGCCGCTGCGGAACGTAGCAGCAAGGCCGAGCGCGGTGCCAAGTCGAAGTACAAGCGTATTCTGCTCAAGCTGTCCGGCGAAGCCCTGATGGGTGAACATGATTTCGGTATCGACCCCAAGGTCCTCGACCGCATGGCGCTGGAAATCGGCCAGCTGGTGGGTATCGGCGTGCAGGTGGGTATCGTGGTGGGAGGAGGAAACCTGTTCCGCGGCGCGGCGCTGAACGAGGCCGGCATGGATCGCGTCACCGGTGACCACATGGGGATGCTGGCCACGGTGATGAATGCGCTCGCCATGCGCGATGCGCTGGAACGTTCCAACATCCGTTCGCGAGTGATGTCGGCGATTCCCATGAGTGGCGTGGTCGAACATTACGATCGTCGCACCGGCATTCGCTACCTGACCTCGGGAGACGTGGTATTGTTTTCCGCCGGAACCGGTAATCCGTTCTTTACCACGGATTCGGCGGCCTGCCTGCGTGGTATCGAGATCGATGCCGATGTGGTGGTCAAGGCCACCAAGGTGGATGGGGTCTACGACAAGGACCCGGTCAGGTACCCCGATGCAGTGAAATACGAGCGCCTGACCTACGATGAAGTGCTTGACCAGAAACTTGGCGTGATGGATTTGACCGCTATCTGCCTGGTGCGGGACCATGACATGCCAGTTCGTGTCTTCGACATGAACAAGCCTGGGGCGCTGCTGAATCTGGTCGTGGGTGGCAAGGAAGGCACGCTGATAGATAGAGGGTAGAACCGTGATCAACGAGATCAAGAAAGACGCCGAATCGCGCATGAAGAAGAGCCTAGACGCCCTCCATGCCAACTTCAACAAGATCCGAACCGGCCGCGCGCATACCAGCATCCTGGATTCGGTGACCGTGGACTATTATGGTTCGCAGATGCCGATCAACCAGGTGGCCAGCATCAACGTCGAGGATGCGCGCACCCTGTCGGTGGTGCCTTGGGAAAAGAGCATGGTGCCCAAGGTGGAAAAGGCCATCATGACGTCCGATCTGGGTCTGAATCCGGCGACGGCCGGCAGCGTGATTCGCGTACCGATGCCGATGCTCACCGAGGAGACCCGCAAGGGCTATATCAAGCAGGCGCGCAGTGAGGCCGAGGGTGCCCGGGTCGCGGTACGCAACGTGCGGCGCGATGCCAACAGCGACATCAAGGCACTACTCAAGGAGAAGGAAATCTCCGAGGACGAGGAGCACCGTGCCGAGGACGAGATCCAGAAGCTGACCGACAAGTACATCGCTGAGATCGACAAGCTGCTGGAAGCCAAGGAACATGATCTGATGCAGGTCTGAGGACAGGCGGACGCTTGCGTCCGCTGCCTTTTTCCTCCATGCGAGACCCCATGACTTCACCGCAGTCTTCCAAGTCCCGGCAGTGCGACCTCTCGCATTGCGGGCCGCCACGGCATGTGGCGATTATCATGGATGGTAATAACCGCTGGGCCCGTGCCCGGGGGCTGTCCAGTGTGCGCGGTCACCGTGCAGGTGTGGAATCCGTTCGCGCCGTGATTCGTCGTGCCGCCGAGCGCGGCGTCGAAACCCTGACGCTGTTCGCCTTCTCCAGCGAGAACTGGAAGCGACCCGCCGCCGAGGTCAGTGCGTTGATGGAGCTGTTCCTGATGGCGCTCAAGCGTGAGGTCAAGAAGCTCCATGAGCATGACATCCGCCTGACGGTCATCGGCGCACGCGAGGGCTTTTCGTCGTCGATCCAGAAGCATATCACGCGTGCCGAGCACCTCACCCGCGACAATCGCGGCATGCACCTGGTGATCGCCGCCAATTACGGCGGGCGCTGGGACATCGCTCAGGCGGCGCGGCGCCTGGCCGAGCGAGTCGAGGCCGGCGAGTTGACAGCCAGCGAGATCGACGAGCGCTCGCTGGATCGAGAGACCTGCCTGGCCGACGAGCCGCCGGTGGACCTGTGCATTCGCACCAGTGGTGAACAGCGAATCTCCAACTTCCTGCTGTGGCAACTGGCGTATGCCGAGTTCTACTTCACGCCACTGCTGTGGCCGGATTTCAATGGTGAGGCCTTCGATCTGGCCATCGACGACTTTTGCCGGCGGCAGCGCCGCTTCGGCATGACCGACGAACAGATCGAGGCGCAGGGTGCTTAGACAACGCGTACTGACAGCGTTGATATTGGTGCCGCTGGCGCTGGCCGGCCTGTTCGGGTTGAGCGGCGCCCCCTTTGCCCTGTTTACCGGTGCCATCGTGCTGCTTGCGGCATGGGAATGGGTCAATCTGGCTGGATTCGAGGCCGCGAAGGTGCGACTGGTGGGGGTGGCGAGCGTCGCATTGGCCATGCTGCTGTTGTGGGGCAGCGGCGCGGCGCATGCCGTCTGGCCGCTATGGCTGGGGGCTATCGGCTGGCTGGCCAATCTCTATTGGATCGTGCACTACCCCGAACGGCAGGAACAGTGGAGGGCACGCCCTCGTCGTCTAGTGATGGGGCTATGGATATTGTTGCCCTGCTGGGTGGGTTTCATCGCGCTGCGCGACAGCGGCGCCGAATGGCTGCTGTTCGTGCTGCTGCTGGTGTGGTGCGCCGATACCGGCGCCTATTTCGCCGGTCGCGCCTTCGGTCGACACAAGTTGGCGCCGCGAGTCAGTCCTGGCAAGTCCTGGGAGGGCGTGCTGGGCGGCATGGCGGCCGCGACGCTGCTGGCGCTGGTCTTTGCGGTGTGGCTGGGGCTAAGCGTCGGCCAGACCCTGGGTCTGGTGGTAATCACCCTGATCGTGACCCTGGTCTCGGTGCTTGGTGATCTGCAGGAGAGTATGCTCAAGCGTCTCCGCGGCATCAAGGATTCCAGCGCCTTGCTGCCGGGTCATGGCGGTGTGCTCGACCGCATCGACAGCCTGACGGCAGCGGTGCCGGTCTTCGCCCTGTTGCGGCTATGGATATGAGTGCTCATGCTTGAAGCGAGGCCCGACATGACTGGCGCTTTCCACCGCCCCCAGGCGGTCACCGTGCTGGGGGCCACCGGTTCGATCGGTGCCAGCACCCTGGATGTGATTACCCGCCATCCCGGTCGTTATCGGGTGTATGCCTTGACTGCGCACCATTCCCGAGAGCGGTTGGCACAGCTATGCCTGGCGCACCGACCGGCAAGGGCGGTGCTGGCCGCGGAAGACGATGCCACCTGGCTGCGTGCACGACTGGGCGAGGCCGGCCTTGCCACCGAGGTGCACTGGGGCGAGGCGTCCCTGATCGAAGTGGCCCAGTCGAGTGAAGTGGATGTGGTGATGGCAGCCATCGTGGGGGCCGCCGGCTTGCTGCCGACGCTCGCCGCGGTGCGCGCCGGCAAGCGGGTGTTACTGGCCAACAAGGAGGCCCTGGTGATGTCGGGGGCCCTGTTCATGGAAGCCGTGGAACGCCATCGTGCCATATTGATGCCCATCGATTCCGAACATAATGCCATCTACCAGTGTCTACCCGCTGAGCATCGCGGCGGACTTGCCCGTATCGGGGTCACGCAACTGCTGTTGACGGCCTCCGGCGGTCCTTTCCTGGGCTGGCATCGCAGCCACCTGGCGGCAGTGACTCCCGACCAGGCTTGTGCCCACCCCAACTGGGCGATGGGGCGCAAGATCTCGGTGGACAGTGCCACTCTGATGAACAAGGGGCTGGAATTGATCGAGGCCTGCTGGCTGTTCGACGCCCGACCCGACCAGGTGCAGGTGGTCGTGCATCCGCAGAGTGTGATCCACTCCATGGTCGCCTACGGCGACGGCTCGGTGATCGCCCAGCTCGGCAATCCGGACATGCGTACGCCGATCGCCTATGGCCTGGCCTGGCCGGAGCGCATCGAGGCCGGGGTCGAGGCGCTGGACCTGTTCCAGGTGGCGCGGCTGGACTTCCAGGCAGCCGATGAGGAGGCTTTCCCTTGCTTGCGCCTGGCCCGTGAGGCCATGGCCGCAGGGGGAACCGCACCGGCGGTGCTCAATGCCGCCAACGAAGTGGCGGTAGGGGCCTTCCTGGCGGGACGGTTGACGTTCACCGGTATCGCCGAGGTGGTCGAGCAAGTGCTCGATGCCTGTCCACGGCAGGTCGCAGAGGAACTCGAGGTGATTCTCGAGGAGGATCGTCGGGCGCGCTGCCGTGCCGAGCGTTCTCTGGAACGCTATCGCTAGGAGAACCGAAATATGGGCGTGATCCAGAATGTGTTGGCGGTGATCGTGGTGCTGGGGCTGTTGATCACCTTCCATGAGTTTGGCCATTTTTGGGTCGCCAGGCGCTGTGGCGTCAAGGTGCTGCGCTTCTCGGTGGGCTTCGGCAAGCCGATCTGGTCGCGTATCGATCGTCACGGAACCGAATTCGCCGTGGCCGCCATCCCGCTGGGGGGGTACGTCAAGATGCTCGACGAGCGTGAGGCCCCGGTTGCCCCCGCCGAGCAGGACCAGGCCTTCAACCGCAAGGATGTGTGGCAACGCATCGCCATCGTCGTTGCCGGCCCCTTGGCCAACTTCCTGCTGGCCGTCGTCGCCTACTGGCTGCTGTTCGTGGTCGGCACCTCCGCGGTGGCACCGGTAATCGGCAGTGTGGCGCCCGGGTCGCCGGCCGAGCAGGGTGGGCTGGAGCCCGGGCAGGAGATCGTTGCGGTACAAGGGGAGGCGGTGCGTTCCTGGGATGACGTCAACCTCAAGCTGGTGGCGGCCATTGGCGCTCGTGGCGAATTGCGCGTGAGCGCTCGTGATGAGGGTGATAGCCAGGCACAGGAGTACCGTCTGCCGGTGGATGGCTGGTTGGTGCGTCAGGACCCGCCGCAGCCTCTGCCGAGCTTGGGGGTGACACCCTGGCGACCGCCCTTGCCGGCAGTGCTGGGCCAGGTGATCGATGGCGAAGCCGCTGCCGAGGCCGGGTTGCAGGTCGGTGATGAGATCCTTGCCGTGAATGGGGAACGCATCGATGACTGGATGCATTTCGTCGATCTGGTTCGGGCCAACCCCGGCGAGACGTTGACGCTGGAAGTCGCACGTGGCGAGCAGCGTCTGTCGCTCGAACTCACGCCAAGGCGCAACGAGATCGACGATGGTCATGCCATTGGTTATATCGGGGCCGGTGCCGAGCCGGTAGAGTGGCCCGAGGAGTATCTTCGCGAGATCCGTTACGGCCCCGTGGCCGCGGTAGGGCAATCGCTATCGCGCACCGGTGAGATGACGTTGCTGACCTTGGATGCCATTCGCAAGATGTTCGTCGGTCTCATCTCGCCATCCAATCTGTCGGGGCCGATTACTATCGCCCGTGTTGCCGGTGACTCGGCACGTACCGGGGTGGAGAGTTTCGTCGGCTTTCTGGCGTACCTGTCGATCAGCCTGGGAATTCTCAACCTGTTGCCGATTCCGGTCCTCGACGGCGGCCATCTCGCTTATTACCTGATCGAAGTGGTGCGCGGCAAGCCGGTGTCCGAGCGGGCCCAGGCACTGGGGCTGCGGATCGGGCTGGCCCTGGTCGGCGGCTTGATGTTGATGGCGCTTTACTTCGATTTGATGAGGCTGTGATCGAGGTGGTGCGGCGTGGCCACCACCCAATCGCCAGGGGGCAGGAAGCCCGAGGCTCGCGCCTTCGGCCTTGTCAGTCACCCTCCCCAATGTATAAGGTGCCTGTTTGACACGCGGGCAGACCCAACTCGAGCGAATCGACTGCATGAAATTCAAGACCATCGGATTGGCGGCGCTGCTGCTTACCAGCGCACAGGTAGCACGGGCAGAACCTTTCAATGTTTCCGACATTCGAGTAGAAGGCCTGCAACGCGTTTCTGCAGCTTCTGTATTCAATGCTTTCCCGATCAGCACCAACGATCGCGTCGATGAGCGAGAGCTGGCACAGGCGGCCCGCGAACTCTTTAGGACTGGCTTGTTCGACGACATACAGTTGGCCCGTGACGGCGACGTGCTGATCATCCAGGTGGAGGAGCGTCCCTTTATCACCGAGCTCAATATCACCGGCAACTCGCAGATTTCCGAGGAAGAACTGCGTAAGGGTCTGCGTGAGTCGGGATTGGCCGAGGGGCAGGTGCTGCAGCTTTCGACCCTGGAAGAGATCCAGCGCGAGCTCGAAGGCGTCTACCAAGCGCAGGGTCGCTACAGTGCCAATATCGACGCCGAGGTCGAGGAGATCGACGCGAGCCGGGTGCGAGTCAACATCGATATCAACGAAGGCGCGGTGGCCAATATCCGTCAGATCAACATCGTCGGCAACCAGGCATTCGACGACGATACCCTGCGCGAAGCCTTCGAACTCGAGGACCGACCGGGCTGGCTCTTCGGCTGGTTCTCCAATGACGAATACTCTCGCGAACGACTCTCCGGTGACCTGGAACGCCTGCGTTCCTACTATCTGAATCGTGGTTACGTCAATTTCAACATCACCTCGACTCAGGTGTCGATCAGTCCCGACAAATCGCAGATCTTCGTTACCATCAATGTCGATGAGGGACAGCAATTCCGCATCGGCAGCATTCATTTCGCCGGCGACTTGCGGATCCCCGAGCCGGAAGCCCGTGAGCTGGTGCAGGCCGTACCCGGCGAGGTCTTCTCGCGCAGCGATGTCACGGCCTCGTCGGAAGCCTTGCGTTCTCGTCTCGGTGCCGATGGTTTCGCCTTCGCCAGCGTCGATGGCGTGCCCGAAGAGACCGGAGACGGGGAAACCGTGGACGTGACCTTCGTGGTCGATCCAGGGCGACGTGCCTATGTGCGGCGCATCAATTTCGTCGGCAATACGACGACCCAGGATGAGGTCCTGCGCCGCGAGATGATCCAGATGGAGGGGGCGCCGGCGTCCACTGAGCAGATCAGCCAGTCGCGCCAGCGCCTCGAGCGCCTGGGTTTCTTCCGCCAGGTCGATGTGGAAACCCAACCGGTGCCCGGTGAGCCCGATCAGCTCGATGTCACCTACAATGTCGAAGAACAGCCGTCGGGATCGATCTCGGCGAGCATCGGTTTCTCGCAGAGCGCAGGGGTCATCTACGGGGCAGCGTTGTCGCAGAACAACTTCCTGGGGACGGGCAACCGCGTCAATATCGGCGCCCAGCGCAGCGACACCTTTACCGATCTGAATTTCGGCTTCACCGACCCCTATTGGACGCTGGACGGTATCTCGCGCGGCTATAACCTGTTCTATCGCGAGACCGATTACGAGGACTCGGACATTTCCACCTACTCCACCGATGCCTATGGTGGAGGCATCAATTTCGGCTATCCGATCAACGAGCTGTCGCGCTTGAATTTCGGTGTCGGCGTCGAGGATCTGTCGATCAGGACCTATAGCGATACCGCCTCCGAGATCGTGCGCTATGTCGACGATCAGGGGACCGATGCCCAGAGCCTCAAGCTGACGGCCAGCTGGACACGCAACAATCTCAACCGCGGGGTCATGCCCACCGCCGGCGATTACCAGCGCCTGTCGCTGGAAACCGCCACGCCGGGCAGCGATGCCGAGTACTACAAGCTACGTTTTCGTGCCCAGCAGCTATTCGCCCTCAATGACGACTGGTCGCTGAAGTTCGGCACCACGCTGGGCTATGCCGATACCCTGGGAGGTGACGATCCCTATCCCTTCTACGAGAACTTCTTCTCCGGTGGTCTCGGCTCGGTGCGCGGCTTTACCGCCAATACCCTGGGGACGCGGACAACGCCACGGGGAAGTGGAGAAGACCGCACCATGGGCGGCAACGTGCTGGTGGAAGGTTCCGCCGAACTGCTGTTCCCGATGCCTTTCGTCGAGGATCGGCGCTCGTTCCAGACCGGCTTCTTCTTCGATGCCGGCAATACCTTCCTGACCGACTGCTATGAAGTGCTGGAAGACGATACCTCGCTCTGCCAGTCGGGTGTCGACCTGGGGGAACTGCGGTACAGTGTGGGGATTGGCCTGTCCTGGCTGACGCCGGTGGGGCCGCTGACCTTCAGCGTGGCGGAGCCGCTCAACGACAAGGAGGGTGACGATACCCAGTTCTTCCAGTTCTCGCTGGGGCAGACCTTCTAAGACGCCAACCGACTGACAACGGATCACGAGGAGAGTAAGCATATGCGTAAATTGACCGGAGCCCTGTGCCTCGGCCTGCTGGGGGCCTTCGCGTTACCGGCACAGGCAGCGGACGTGGCGGTGCTCGACTGGCGTGAAGCCTTGCTGGCCACCGACTCGGCCCAGAGTTCCATGAACCAGTTGCGGAACCAGGTCAGCGGCCAGCAGCAGCAGGCCCAGGCCCTGGGGCAGGAGTTGCAGCAGCTGCAGCAGCGCCTGCAGCAGGACAGCGCAGTGATGTCCGAAAGCGAGCGCCAGTCCGCCCAGCAAGAGTTGCAGCAGAAGGGCGCCCAGTTCCAGCAACTGCGCGGCCAGATTGCCCAGGCCCAGCAGCAGGCCGAGCAACAGTTTCTCGAACAGGCCCAGCCCAAGCTGGAACAGGCCGTGGAGCAGGTTGTCTCCCGCCATGACGTGAAGATTCTGGTAGACCGCGATGCGGTGATTCACGTCGAGGACGGCCTTGACCTGACCAATGAAGTCACCCAGATCCTCAACTCGCTCAACTGAGTCGGCGGGGTGCCAGACGGTGCCCGCGACCCCCGATCAATAAAACGCCCATGAATAACGCCCAAGCCCACGCCTTCACGCTGGATGAAATCGCCCAACGACTGGGGGCGCGGCTGGTCGGTGATGGCTCTCGGCGGGTCAGTGGCCTGGCAACGCTGAGCGATGCCGGCCCGGAGGACATCACCTTCCTGGCCAACCGGGCCTATCTCAAGCACCTGGCCGGCACGCGTGCTGCTGCCGTGCTGCTGCATCCCAGCCATGTCGACGACTGCCCCACCGCCTGTCTGACGCTGGACAACCCTTACCTCGGCTATGCCGAGCTGTCGACCTTGTTCGATCCGTTGGCGGCCCGCGACGCGCCGGGGGTCCATCCCTCGGCGGTGGTGGCCGAGGGGGTGAGCCTGGGGCAGGAGGTGCAGATCGGTCCCCAGGCGGTCATCGAGGCCGGCGTCAGGCTGGGTGATCGGGTCATCATCGGCCCGGGGAGCGTAGTGGGCGCCGACGCACAGATCGGCGAGCATTCGCGCCTGCACGCCAATGTCACCGTCTGCCATGGTGTGGTGATCGGCAAGCGTGCCATCCTGCACAGCGGCTGCGTGATCGGTGGCGACGGTTTCGGCTTCGCCCATGACGGCGGCCGCTGGCACAAGATCGCCCAACTCGGTGGGGTGATCCTCGGCGACGACGTCGAGGTCGGCAGTTGCTCGAGTATCGATCGTGGTGCCTTGGGCGACACCGTCATCGGCAACGACGTCAAGATCGATAGCCAGGTGCAGATCGCCCATAACGTGCAGATCGGCGATCATAGTGCGCTGGCCGGGTGTGTGGGCATCGCCGGCTCGACCAGGGTCGGCAAGCATTGCATGCTGGGCGGTGGCGTGGGGCTGTCCGGCCACCTGTCCCTGTGCGACGGCGTACAGGTCACCGGGATGAGCCTGGTCACCAACTCGATCCATCAACCGGGGGTGTATTCCTCTGGCACCGGCGCCATGGGCAATGCTCAATGGCGCAAGAATGCGGTGCGCTTCAAGCAACTCGACGATATCGCCAAGCGACTGATTCGTCTCGAGAAGGAACAACGCAGCCGTTGAGTGGCACGGGCGGGCGCTATCATCCATGGCCCCGCCACAGCCAGGGAGGCGGACCCCCGCCATTGCGTGCTCGCCCGTGAGGTGAGCACTTCGTCATTTCAGAGGTCGCATCGATGGTAATGGACATCAACGAGATTCGTGAGTACCTGCCTCACCGCTATCCCTTTCTGCTGATCGATCGGGTCAACGAGCTCAAGCTGGGCGAATCGATCGTCGCTTACAAGAATGTCAGTATCAACGAGCCGTTCTTCAACGGCCACTTTCCGCTTCACCCGATCATGCCGGGTGTCTTGATCGTCGAGGCCATGGCGCAGGCCTGCGGCATCCTGGGGTTCAAGACCGTCAACAAGCTCCCGGCGGATGGCTATGTCTACTATCTGGTCGGCAGCGACAATGTGCGCTTCAAGCGGCCGGTAATGCCTGGCGACCAGCTGCATCTGGAAGCCACGGTGGTGCGCGAGAAGCGGGGAATCTGGAAGTTCGCCTGCCGGGCCACGGTGGAAGGTGAGCTGGCCTGTGAAGCTGAGATCATCTGTGCCGAGAGGAAGGTCGCTTGATACATCCCACTGCCATCGTAGACCCCGGGGCCCGACTGGCCGAGGACGTCGAGGTCGGTCCGTTCAGCATCATCGGACCGCAAGTGGAGATCGGCGCCGGAAGCCGGGTCGGACCACATGTGGTGATCAAGGGCCCCACTCGCCTGGGAGAACGGACTCGCATCTTCCAGTTCGCCTCGGTCGGGGAGGACTGCCAGGACAAGAAGTACGCCGGTGAGCCGACACGCCTGGTGATGGGTGACGACAACGTCATCCGCGAGGGTGTGACCCTGCACCGGGGGACCGTCCAAGGTCGTGGTGAGACGACCATTGGCAGCCGTAACCTGCTCATGGCCTACGCCCATGTCGGGCACGACTGCGTGATCGGTGACGACTGCATCCTCGCCAACCAGGTCACCCTGGCCGGCCACGTCACGCTGGGCGATTTCGCCATTCTCGGCGGGCTCTCCGCGATTCACCAGTTCTGCTACTTCGGCGCCCATGCCATGGCGGGTGGTGGCTCGATCATCACCAAGGACACCCCGGCCTACGTGATGATCAACGGCAACCCGGCCCAGGCCCATGGGTTGAACCTGGTAGGGCTGAAACGCCGCGGCTTCTCGAGCGAGGCCATCAAGGCCCTGGGTGAGTCCTACAAGCTGGTCTACCGCCAGGGGTTGACCGTCGAGCAGGCGCTGGCCGAGATCGAAACGCGCTTTGCGCTGCCCGAGACCGAGACGTTCGCCGCGTCGATCAAGGTCTCCACCCGCGGTATCATCCGGTAGGTCATGGCGGCGCCGAGAATCTACATCGTCGCTGGCGAATTGTCGGGTGATATCCTCGGCGCGAGCCTGATGCGTGCTCTCAAGGCCCGGCATGCCGATATCGAATTTCGCGGCATCGGCGGGCCGCGGATGATCGCCGAGGGCATGGTCAGCCGCTATCCGCTGGAGACGCTGTCGGTGATGGGGCTGGTCGAGGTCATCAAGCACTTGCCCGGCCTGGTTCGCGTGCGTCGCGACCTCAGGAACGACGCCCTGGACTGGCGGCCCGACATCATGCTCGGCATCGATGCCCCTGACTTCAACCTGGGCCTCGAGCGTCAGCTACGCCAGGCCGGCATCACCACGGCGCATTACGTCAGCCCCTCGGTGTGGGCCTGGCGTCAGGGGCGGGTCAAGGGCATCGCCCGGGCGGTGGATGCCATGCTGACCTTCCTGCCGTTCGAGGCCGAGTTCTATCGTCGCCATCGTGTGCCGGTCGCCTTCGTCGGCCACCCCCTGGCCGATGAACTGCCGCTCGTCAATGATCGTGTCGCCGCCCGGGCCGGACTGGGACTGGACGTCGATGGCCCGCTGCTGGCGATGCTGCCCGGCTCACGGGCCAACGAGATCCGTTTTCTCGGGGCGACGTTTCTGGATGCCGCCGAACGGCTCTGCCACCGCCGTCCCGCGCTGCGGGTGGTGATTCCCGCCGCTACCCCACAGCGTCATGCGGAACTGGCGGCACAACTGGCGTCACGCCCGCGACTCGCCGGGCGTGCCACCCTGCTCGACGGCTGCTCGCGCGAGGCCATGGTAGCCAGCGATGCGGTGCTATTGGCCTCGGGGACGGCGGCACTGGAGGCGATGCTCTGCCATCGGGCGATGCTGGTCGCCTACAAGATGGCGCCGGCCACGCATTGGCTGGCCAGGCGTCTGGTCAAGACCGAGTGGATCTCGTTACCTAACCTGATCGCCCGCGAGTCGCTGGTGCCGGAACTGGTCCAGGAGGCGGCCAGTGCCCCGGCCATCACCGAGCGACTGGAGGCGATGCTCGATGACGCGGCCGGCCGTGTGGCCCTGGAAGCGCGCTTCGCGCAGATGCATGCGCAGCTGCAACGCGGAGCCAGTACACGCGCCGCCGAGGCCATCGAGGCCTTGATGGATGGTCGCGAGCTGCCGGCCAGTGTGGCCCCGGAGGTCGTCGATGCAGGTTGATTATCCGGAACTGGTCATCGAGTATGGCGGCGGGCTGCTGGCCGGTGTCGACGAGGTGGGACGGGGGCCCCTGATCGGAGCGGTGGTGGCGGCGGCGGTGATTCTCGATCCCGCGCGTCCCATCGACGGTCTGACCGACTCCAAGGCGCTCTCTGCCCCCCGGCGTGAGGCGTTGGATGTCGAGATCCGCCGCCATGCCCTGGCCTTTGCGGTGGCCGAAGCCTCGGCCCAGGAGATCGACGAGCTCAATATCCATCATGCCACGCATCTGGCCATGCGCCGTGCCATCGACGCCCTGGTGCCGAACGCCGAATATCTGCTGGTGGACGGCAATTGTCTGCCCGGGCATCATGTCCCCGGTCAGGCGCTGGTCAAGGGGGATGCCCGCCATCCAGCGATCGGGGCCGCCTCGATTCTGGCCAAGGTGGCGCGAGACGCGCAGATGCGCGAGCTCGATGCACGACACCCGGGATATGGCTTCGCGCGCCACAAGGGCTATCCCACGCCGGAACATCTGGCGGCGCTCGAACGCCTGGGGCCGCTCCCCGACCATCGCCGTTCCTTTGCCCCGGTCAAGCGTCAACTCGCGCTGTGGTGATGCCTGACCTTTCCTTGCAACTTGAGCCCATGACCTTGCTATGACCACGACACCTCCTTTCGTCCATCTGCGCGTGCACAGTGAATTCTCTCTCGTCGATGGCCTGGTGCGTTTGAAACCGCTGGTCAAGTCGACGCTCGAGATGGGCATGCCGGCGGTCTCGGTGACCGACGAGGCCAACCTGTTCGGCCTGGTCAAGGCCTACAAGGCCGCCCAGGGGGCGGGACTCAAGCCGATCATCGGTGCCGACCTGTGGTTGGCCAACCCGCATGACGAGGGTCACCCCTACCGGCTGACACTGCTGGCCATGAATGACGCAGGCTACCGCCACCTCACCGAGCTGATTTCCCGGGGCTGGCTGGAAGGCCAACGCCACGGGCTGGCGATTCTCGACAAGGAGTGGATCTTCGCCCAGAGTGAGGGGCTGATCGCCCTGTCCGGTGCCCGCGAGGGCGAGATCGGGCGCTTCCTGCTGTCCGATCATGCCCAGGAAGCGCGCGAATTGCTGGCCGAGTGGCAGCGCCATTTCCCCGGTCGCTTCTATCTCGAACTGCAGCGCACCGGGCGCCAGTACGACGAGGAATGCCTGCATCTGTCGGTGGCACTGGCCCTGGAAACCGATACCCCGGTGGTGGCCACCAACGACGTGCGCTTCCTGTCCCGCGAGGAGTTCTGGGCCCACGAGACCCGGGTGTCGATCGGGGAAGGCAAGGCGCTGGACGACCCGCGACGCGAGCGCCGCTATAGCGAAGAGCAATATCTCAAGAGCCCCGCGGAGATGGCGGAACTGTTCGCCGACATTCCCGAGGCGCTCGAGAACAGCGTGATGATCGCCGCGCGCTGTAATGTGGAGGTACGCCTCGGCGAGATATTCCTGCCCGAGTTTCCGATTCCCGAGGGCATGACGCAGGACCAGTTCTTCCGCAAGATTTCCCACGACGGCCTTACCGAGCGCCTCGATGCCCTGTACCCGGTCGAGCGGTATCCCCGCGATAGCCAGGAGTGGAGCGAGATAGAGGCGGTCTACCGCCAGCGGCTGGATTTCGAGCTCGACGTCATTCTCCAGATGGGGTTCCCGGGCTACTTCCTGATCGTCATGGACTTCATCCAGTGGGCCAAGGACAACGACGTGCCGGTGGGACCGGGACGTGGCTCCGGCGCCGGTTCGCTGGTGGCCTATGCGCAGAAGATCACCGATCTCGACCCCATCGGCTACGATCTGCTGTTCGAGCGCTTCCTCAACCCCGAGCGTGTCTCGATGCCCGATTTCGACGTCGACTTCTGCATGGAAAAGCGCGACCGGGTCATCGAATACGTGGCCGACCGCTACGGCCGCAATGCGGTGTCGCAGATCGTCACCTTCGGCACCATGGCCGCCAAGGCGGTGGTGCGCGACGTGGCGCGCGCCCAGGGCAAGCCCTATTCGCTGGGCGACAAGCTCTCCAAGCTGATCCCCTTCGAGGTCGGCATGACCCTGGCCAAGGCCGTCGAGCAGGAGCCGGCGCTGGTCGAGTTTCTGGAGAGCGATGAGGAAGCCCAGGAAATCTGGGACATGGCGGTCAAGCTCGAGGGCATCACCCGCGGCACCGGCAAGCATGCCGGCGGGGTCGTGATCGCACCCACCAAGCTGACCGACTTCTCGCCGCTGCTGTGCGACGAGGACGGCAGCGGCCTGGTGGTGCAGTTCGACAAGAACGACGTCGAGGAGGCCGGGCTGGTCAAGTTCGACTTCCTCGGCCTGCGCACCCTGACCATCATCGACTGGGCGCTGGAGATGGTCGACAAGGTGCGCGCCGTGGAAGGGCAGGGGCCGCTGGATATCACCCGCATTCCGCTGGACGACGGCCCAACCTTCGAGATGCTCAAGAAGGCCGAGACCACCGCGGTATTCCAGCTCGAATCGCGCGGCATGAAGGAGCTGATCAAGCGCCTGCTGCCCGACTCCCTCGAGGACATGATCGCCCTGGTGGCGCTGTTCCGCCCCGGGCCGCTGCAGTCGGGCATGGTCGACGACTTCATCAACCGCAAGCACGGCCGCGCCGAGATCTCCTACCCGCATCCGGACTACCAGCACGAGCTCCTGAAACCGGTGCTCGAGCCCACCTACGGCATCATCCTCTACCAGGAGCAGGTGATGCAGATCGCCCAGGTGATGGCCGGCTACAGCCTGGGTCAGGCCGACCTGCTGCGCCGCGCCATGGGCAAGAAAAAGCCCGAGGAGATGGCCAAGCAGCGTGCCGGCTTCATGGAAGGCTGCGCAGCCAACGGCATCGACCGCGACCTGGCGGGCAACCTCTTCGACCTGGTAGAGAAGTTCGCCGGCTACGGCTTCAACAAGTCCCACTCGGCGGCCTATGCCCTGGTGTCCTATCAGACCGCCTGGCTCAAGGCCCACTACCCGGGCCCCTTCATGGCCGCCGTGCTGTCCACCGAGATGGACAATCTCGACAAGGTGGTGCCGCTGATCGAGGAGTGCCGGCATCTGGGGCTGACCGTGACGCCGCCGGACGTCAATGTGGGCGGCTACAAGTTTACCGTCGATGAGACGGGCCGGGTGATCTACGGGCTGGGCGCCATTCGCGGCGTCGGCGAAGGTCCCATCGGCGCCATCGTCGAGGCGCGCACGGAAGGCGGCCCGTTCCACGATCTGTTTGATTTCTGCCGCCGGGTCGACCCCAAGCGCATGAACAAACGCACCCTGGAGGCGCTGATTCGCTGCGGTGCCCTGGACAACCTGGGGCCGTCGCGAGCGGTGCTCAGTGCGGCACTGGAGGCGGCGCTCAAGGCCGCGGCCCAGAACCTGACCAACCAGAGCCTGGGCATGGTCGATATGTTCGGTGAGGCCTTCGTCGATGAGGAGGCCGGCGATGCCTATGCCGATTATCGCGGTGTCCGCGACTGGAGCGACAAGGAACGCCTGGCCGGCGAGAAGGAGACCCTGGGGCTCTACCTTACCGGCCATCCCATCGACGAATACGAGCATGAGCTCAAGCGCTTCGTGTCGACCCGCATCAGCGATCTGCGCCCATCCCGGGAGTCGCAGCGCGTCGCCGGGCTGGTGGTCGGCATGCGCACCATGAAGTCCAAGCGCGGCGACACCATGGCCTTCGTGACTCTCGACGATCGTACCGGACGTATCGAGGCCTCGCTGTTCGGTGAGCTGTTCGAACGGCTGCGTGGCCGCCTGGACGCCGACCAGGTGCTGATCGTCGAGGGCGAGGTGTCCAGCGACGACTATTCCGGTGGCCTGCGCCTGCGCGGCAAGGAGATCACTCCCATGGTCGAGGCGCGGACCCGCTATGGCGAAGCGGTGGAACTGTCGGTGGACGGCACTCGATCCAACGGCCGCCTGATCGACAGCCTGCGCAATAGTCTGACCCCGTTTTGCGATGCCTCGGGCCTGCCGGTGCGTCTGGAATACCGCAACGCCTCGGCCCGTGGCTGGCTGGAGCTGGACGAGCAGTGGCGTGTCTCCCCGGCCGACGAGTTGCTGATCGCGCTGCGCGAGGTGGAGGGGCAGGATGGGGTGCGCCTCAAGTATCGCTGATCCAGTTGCCGATGCCTCGTCACGAGCCTGTCTTGCGCCAGAGGGCCAAGCTGCGATAATGCCTCACACTTTTGCGATGATTCTTACATGACAGCCGTTGCCTCCAGGCTGCCTGACTCCCAACAAGCTGAAACTCTATGAATCCCAACTATCTTGACTTTGAACAGCCCATTGCCGAGCTGCAGGCGAAGATCGAGGAACTGCGGCTGGTCGGCAACGATAGCAAGATCAATATCAACGACGAGGTCGCCAAGCTCGAGGAAAAGAGCAAGAAGCTGACCGAACAGATCTTCCGCGATCTCACCGCCTGGCAGGTCTCGCAGTTGTCGCGACATCCCAAGCGACCCTATACCCTCGACTATCTCGAGCACATATTCAGCGATTTCGACGAGCTGCACGGCGACCGTCACTTTGCCGACGATGCCGCCATCGTGGGGGGCGTGGCACGCCTCGACGACAAACCGGTGATGGTCATCGGTCACCAGAAGGGGCGCGACGTCAAGGAGAAGGTGCGCCGCAACTTCGGCATGCCGCGCCCGGAAGGCTATCGCAAGGCCTGCCGTCTGATGGAAATGGCCGAGCGCTTCAAGATGCCGGTACTGACCTTCATCGACACGCCCGGTGCCTACCCCGGGATCGACGCCGAGGAGCGGGGCCAGAGCGAGGCCATCGCCTACAACCTGGCGGTGATGTCGCGTCTCAAGACGCCGATCATCTCCACCGTGGTGGGCGAGGGCGGTTCTGGCGGTGCACTGGCGATCGGCGTGTGCGACGAACTGCAGATGTTGCAGTATTCCACCTATTCGGTGATTTCCCCGGAAGGCTGCGCGTCGATCCTGTGGAAGAGCGCCGAGAAGGCCTCCGAGGCCGCGCACGCCATGGGCATCACCGCCGAGCGCCTCAAGGAGCTGGGGTTCGTCGATACGCTGATCAAGGAGCCGCTCGGTGGCGCTCATCGCCATCCGGTCACCACCGCCGAGCGAGTCAAGCAGGCGCTGCTGGAAAGCCTGGATCGCTTGCGGGCGATGAATACCGAAGCGCTTCTGGAGCGCCGTTATGAGCGGCTGATGAGTTACGGCGCCCCGGCCTGACGCGGCCTCCGGCTCGGCCGTGCGGTGTTGACAGCCGGGCCGAGCGTAGTGTTTCCCTATTTCCATACGGACTCCGCGTTCTCAGCGATTTTGCCTGATACCGTGTCCCGGTTGGGCCATCGCCCGCCGCGGGTTCGCGAGTCGGGGGGAGGTCCGGCATGTCGTTACAGTCATCGATCGATAACGCCCTGGCGCAAACCTCACCGGGGCGTCCCGTCTGGGTCGCCGTCTCGGGGGGGCTCGACTCCTGTCTGCTGCTGACCCTGGCGGCGTCCGCCGCCAGGCGACACCCCCGAACGCTGTACGCGCTGCACGTGAATCATGGCCTGCAGGCCGCCGCCCGCGAGTTCGAGACGCACTGCCGTCGGCTGTGCTCGCGGCTCGGCGTGCCGCTGTTCGTCGAGCGAATCGAGGTGTCGGTGAGCAATGGATTGGGGGTGGAAGGCGCGGCCCGCGAGGCCCGCTATGCGGCTTTTGCTCGTCGTGTGGCGATCGGCGATACGCTGTGGCTGGCGCAGCACCGCCGCGACCAGGCCGAAACCTTCCTGCTCGCAGCCCTGCGCGGCAGCGGTGTGCGCGGACTCGCGGCGATGCCCCACGAGCGCGATTGGCGGGGTCGCTGCCTAATACGCCCTTGGCTCGACGTCCCGCGTGCGACGCTGGAAGACGCAGCGTCACGCTCGGGGCTCGAGTGGATCGAGGATCCCAGCAATACCGATCAGGGGCTGGACCGCAATTTTCTGCGTCACCGCGTCCTGCCCCTGCTGGAAAGCCGTTGGCCGGCAACCCAGGCATCGCTGGCTCAGGCCGCCTCCCTGGCCGGAGAGGCCGATATCCTGCTGGGCGACCTGGCGGCCCTGGATCTGGCGGCTGCCGGGGGAGACCCGGGATGCCTGTCGGTGGCGTCCCTGGCCGGGCTCTCGCCGCCGCGTCAGCGGCTGTTGATTCGCGACTGTTGTGCGCGTCTGGGGCTGGCGTTGCCCGGCGGAGCACGGCTCTCATCGCTGCTGGATCAGCTCGAGGCCAGATACGACGCCGAGGCGTGTGTCGCCTGGGAGGGTGGCGAAGGCCGCATCTGGCGAGGGGCGCTCTATCTGCAGGCCCCATTCGCTGCGCTACCCGCGGACTGGCAAACCGAGTGGGACGGGGCAGCGGCGTTGCAGACGCCGGTGGGACGCCTCACGCTCGGGTTGCAGGCCGAGAGTGGCGAGAGATGTGGTTTGTGGTTGCGCGCTCGGCAGGGCGGTGAACGCCTGGAATTGGCCCATCGAGGGCGGCGCGACCTCAAGCGCTTGTTGCAGGAGTGGGAGGTCCCCCCCTGGCAGCGTTCCCGGCTGCTGGTCGCCTGGCACGGCGATCGGGTGGCCGCCGTACTGGGAGAGGGGCTGCCGGGTGGTGGTGTTACGAGTGCAGGTTGGCGGCTGCTTCCAGGGGCGGTTCGAGCGCCAGCTGAAAACCGGCCGTCCGTTGATACTCGGCTTCCCGCTCGAGATCGTTGATCAGCAATGCCTGGTCGCTCAGCGTACGCGTCAATGTCAGGTGCAGCGCGTCGCCGTTGGCGCGCAACTGGAAATCCCGCACGGCCTGTTCGGGACGCGAATGGTTGAGAATCACCGCCAGGCGCAGCAGACGCGCCAGCCGTCCTAGGGTCGTCTGGTTGGCCGGCAGGGCATCGAACTCCTTGGTCGGGAACTTGCGGCGATGCGCGCGAACCAGAAAGGCCAGCGCCTGCTGCTCCGGCCGTGAGAAGCCCGGCAGGTCGGAGTTTTCCAACAGATAGGCGCCATGGCGGTGGAATTGGCTATGGGAGATGGCCAGGCCGGCTTCGTGCAACTGGCCGGCCCAGTCGAGAAACTGGCCCTGGTCGTCGTCGATTTGCCAGGCGCCCCCAACCTGGGACAGGGCCTCTCGAGCGGTAGCGGCGACGTTGTCGGCCTGGCGGGCGTCGACGCCGTAACGGCGGCGCAAGGTGCCCAGCGTCTGTAGACGCGAATCTTCGGCGGTATTGCGACCGGCCAGGTCGTAGAGCACGCCTTCGCGCAGGGCACCATCGGAATAGCGCATGTGCTCGAGGTCGAAAGCCTCGAAAATGGCACACAGAATGGCGATGCCGGCGGGAAAGACCGTCGCACGGTCCTCCTTCAGACCGTCCATGGCGACCTTATCGAGGCGCTTGCATTTGATCAGGCGCTTGCGCAGGGCCAGCAGGCCCCGGCGCTCGACCATCCCTTCGGGGCTCTCGCCGCTGGCGGCGAGCACCGCGGCGGCGGCCTTGATGGTGCCGCTGGATCCCACCGGGTCGACCCAACCCAATTCGAGATAGTGACGTCGGATATTGGCCAGCTCGGACATCGCCGCCAGCTCCGCCTGACGGAAGCGCTTCTCAGTGATCTCGCCATCGGCAAAGAATTGCTTGGTGAAGGCTACGCAGCCCATATGCAGGCTTTCCAGTGCCAAGGGCTCGAAATTTTCGCCGATGATGAACTCGGTGGACCCACCGCCAATATCGACGATCAGCCGCCGTCCATGCACGTCGGCCAGGGCATGTGCGGCTCCCAGATAGATCAGACGGGCTTCTTCGCGCCCCGCGATGATCTCGATGCCGTGCCCCAGCAAGGCTTCGGCGCGCTCGATCAGCGTCTGGCTGTTGACGGCGGCACGCAGCGCGTTGGTGCCCACTACCCGGAGGTGGGAAGGAGGGGTATCATCGATGAACGGGGCGAAGCGTGCCAGGCAGGCCAGCGCCCGGTCCATGGCGTCCTCGCTCAGGTGATCATGATTGTCGAGTCCGGCGGCGAGTTGTACCTTCTCGCCAAGCTTGGCGACGACCTGCAGCTCGCCATCGTGGTAGTTGGCAACCAACAAGTGAAAGCTGTTGGAGCCCAGGTCGATGGCAGCGAGACGCTGTGGTCCTTGGGCAGGCGTCCTGCGCATGGCCGTATACCGGGTCATGGAGCGTTCCTTTGGTCTGGATGGGTCAAGGTTGCGGGGCACCGGGAAGCTTGTCAATCGCCGAGCGGGGGGACAATGTCGGTCCAATTGATGTAGAATGCGTACAAGGCTTGCGTTTGCTTCTGCGCTTGACTACCATCGAGACGTTCGCCTGTTCCGAATGCTTCCCGACCGTTACACGGCGTACCCGTCACGGTCTAGTACCCAAGCCGTCAGTAAGCCCGCTAATTCCGTTTCGTGATCATGAGCATGGCGTCATCAGCCGCTCATCAGGCGACATGAACACTGCTTCCCTCGATGTTGGTATCGCCCATGGCGTTTCTACGTGAAACGGCCACCAGGCGGCCATATCTGGAGAGAGGATGCCTCCCGGGCTCTGAACGCACCACGCGGCGTATCGTCACCGCCTCCTGTCTTTTCCCGGCGCCTGGCCGCCACGCTGACACGAGCAATTTCTGAACAAACCGATGAATCTTACCGAACTCAAGCAAAAGACCGTGCCGGAGCTTTTGGATATCGCCCGCGAAATGGGTATCGATAACCTGGCCCGGTCACGCAAACAGGACATCATCTTCGCCATCCTCAAGAAGCATGCCAAGAGCGGCGAAGACATCTATGGCGATGGCGTGCTGGAGATCCTGCAGGACGGCTTCGGCTTCCTGCGCAGCGCTGATAGCTCCTATCTTGCCGGCCCCGACGACATCTACGTCTCACCGTCACAGATTCGCCGTTTCAATCTGCGCAAGGGCGACTCCATTTCCGGCAAGATTCGTCCTCCCAAGGAGGGCGAGCGCTATTTCGCGCTGTTGAAGGTCAATCAGATCAACTTCGACAAGCCGGAGAACGCCAAGCACAAGATCCTGTTCGAGAACCTGACGCCGCTGTTCCCCCAGGAACGCCTGGTGATGGAGATCGGCAATGGCTCGACCGAGGATCTTACGGCGCGGATCATCGATCTCACCGCTCCCATCGGCAAGGGCCAGCGCGGCCTGATCGTGTCGCCGCCCAAGGCCGGCAAGACGCTGATGCTGCAGAACATCGCCACCTCGATCACGCGCAACAACCCCGAGTGCCACCTGATCGTGCTGCTGATCGACGAGCGTCCGGAGGAAGTGACCGAGATGTCGCGTACGGTGCGCGGCGAGGTGGTGGCCTCGACCTTCGACGAGCCGCCGGCACGTCACGTCCAGGTCGCCGAGATGGTCATCGAGAAGGCCAAGCGCCTGGTCGAGCACAAGAAGGACGTGGTCATTCTGCTCGATTCCATCACCCGCCTGGCGCGGGCCTACAACACCGTCGTGCCGTCTTCCGGCAAGGTGCTGACCGGCGGTGTCGATGCTCACGCCCTGGAAAAGCCCAAGCGCTTCTTCGGCGCGGCGCGCAATATCGAGGAAGGCGGCAGCCTGACCATCCTCGCCACGGCGCTGGTCGATACCGGTTCCAAGATGGACGAAGTGATCTTCGAGGAATTCAAGGGAACCGGCAACATGGAAGCCCACCTCGACCGCAAGCTGGCCGAGAGACGCGTCTATCCGGCGCTCAATATCCGTCGCTCCGGCACCCGTCGCGAGGACTTGATCGCTTCCGAAGACGAGATGCAGCGCATGTGGATCCTGCGCAAGCTCTTGAATCCCATGGAAGATACCGCGGCTACCGAGTTCCTGATCGATCGTCTGAAGGACACCAAGACCAACCTCGAATTTTTCGAGGCCATGAAACGCCGCTGATCAGGAGCCATTGCACTCATTACGCTCCTGACCGACGCGGGCGGCGGAGATGGAACGGAAAATCGAAGGGGCCGCATGCTATGCTGCCCCTTTTGTCGTTCGGGTAACGGGAAAACCGGATGAAGTATAAGGACTTGCGCGAGTTTATCGCGGCCCTGGAAGAAGCGGGGGAGCTGCAGCGGGTCACCGCCGAGGTCGATCCCTACCTGGAAATCACCGAGATCTGTGACCGCACCCTGCGTGCCGGTGGCCCGGCACTGTTGTTCGAGAACGTCAAGGGCCACGACATGCCGCTGCTCGGCAACCTGTTCGGCACCCCCAAGCGGGTGGCGCTGGGCATGGGGCAGGACTCGGTCGAGGCCTTGCGCGAAGTCGGCAAGTTGCTGGCCTTTCTCAAGGAACCCGATCCCCCCAAGGGGTTCCGTGACGCCTGGGACAAGCTGCCGATCTTCAAGCAGGTAATGAGCATGGGGCCCAAGACCCTGCGCAGTGCCCCGGTGCAGGAAGTCGTGCTCGAAGGCGATGCCGTCGACCTCGATCGCCTGCCCATCCAGCATTGCTGGCCCGGCGACGTTGCGCCCTTGGTCACCTGGGCACTGGTGGTCACCAAGGGACCACACAAGAGCCGCCAGAACCTGGGCATCTATCGCCAGCAGAAGCTTTCCCGGAACCGCCTGATCATGCGCTGGCTGTCACACCGTGGCGGCGCTCTGGACTTCCAGGAATGGCAGGCCGCTCATCCCGGCGAGCCCTTCCCGGTGGCAGTGGCGCTGGGGGCCGATCCAGCGACCATCCTCGGCGCGGTGACCCCGGTGCCGGACTCGCTGTCCGAATACGCTTTCGCTGGGCTGCTGCGCGGCTCGCGTACCGAACTGGTCAAGTGCGGGCATGCCGACCTCGAGGTGCCGGCGTCGGCGGAAATCATCCTGGAAGGGTTCATCTATCCCGACGATACGGCGCCGGAAGGCCCCTATGGCGATCACACCGGCTACTACAACGAGGTCGAGACCTTTCCGGTGTTCAGCGTGGAGCGCATCACCCACCGCCGCGACCCCATCTATCATTCGACCTACACCGGACGTCCGCCGGACGAGCCGGCGATTCTCGGCCTGGCGTTGAACGAGGTCTTCGTGCCGATCCTGCAGAAGCAGTTTCCCGAGATCGTCGACTTCTACCTGCCGCCGGAGGGTTGCTCCTATCGCATGGCGGTGGTGACCATGAAGAAGCAGTATCCGGGCCATGCCAAGCGCGTGATGATGGGAGTGTGGAGCTTCCTGCGCCAGTTCATGTACACCAAGTTCGTGGTGGTGCTCGACGACGACGTCGACGCGCGTGACTGGCAGGACGTGATCTGGGCCATTACCACCCGTATGGACCCGGCCCGTGATACGGTGGTGGTCGAGAACACGCCCATCGATTATCTCGATTTCGCTTCCCCGGTGGCAGGCCTGGGCTCGAAGATGGGCCTGGATGCCACCGGCAAGTGGCCCGGGGAAACCGATCGCGAGTGGGGCACGCCCATCGTCATGGATGAGCGCATCAAGACGCGGGTCGATGCTCGGTGGGAGGAATTCGGTATCGCCTTGCCCGCCGCGGGCTACGCTATAGACAAGAGGATCCCATGACGGCAAGGACCCTGACCTGCCATGTGACGACGGTGGAAGATCTGACCCCCGATGTATTCCGGGTGCGTCTGGAAGGGCGTGCCGAGGCCATGGCCCATGCCCCGGGCCAGTATCTGGAGCTCAAGCTCGACGACACGACCTGGGTGCCGTTCTCGATTGCCAACGCTCACGCCGGGGATGGCGCGCTCGAGTTGCATATTCAGCACTGGCCGGAGCGTGCCAACTCGGCGCGGCTGCGTGAATTGGTGCAGCACGCCGCCCAGCTCACCCTGCGCTTGCCGGATGGCGACTGTGTGCTGGATACGACGAGTGACCACCCCCTGACGTTGATCGCCGCCGGTACCGGCTTCGCGCAGATGAAGGCCATCGTCGAGGCGTCGCTGGCCACGGATCCGGCGCGCCCGATCGACCTGTGGTGGGCGGTACGTGAACGGCGTGATCTGTATCTGGAAAGTCTGGCTCGCCAGTGGGCGGCCGACCACGTTCACTTCCATTTCCATGGCGTGATCGAGACGCCCCCGGAAGCGGATTTCGATGACACCCGTGTGACCGCTCATGTGGGGCGTGTCGATCAGGTACTAGCCCGTGAACTCGTCGATGTCCGTGGGCACGATGTCTATATTTCCGGTTCGCCAGGCATGGTCTACGCCTGCATCGATGTCCTGGCGTCGCTGGGCCTCGAGTCGTCGCGTGTATTCTCGGACGTCTTCGCCTATGCGCCGCGCACCCCTCTGGTGCCTACGGTGGGCAGCCTGAGGCGGGGAACCGGTTCATGAGCGTCTCGCCGATCCTGATCACCGGTGGCGCCCAGCGCCTGGGACGCTACTGTGCCGAACGCCTGCTCGACGACGGCCATCCGCTGATCGTCAGCTACCGTCGCGATCGTAACGAGCTCGAGGCGCTGCGCCGCCGAGGCGTGGTGACGCTGCAGGCCGATTTCGCCTCAGAGGCCGGGATTCTGGACTTTATCGCGCGACTCAAGGCCGAGACCTCATCGCTCCGAGCCATCGTTCACAATGCCGGCGATTGGGCCCCCGACAGCCTGGGAAACGATGCCGGCAGCAACTTCGAGCGGTTGTTCCGGGTGCACATGCAAGCCCCTTATCTGATCAATCTGCATTGCCGCGAACTGCTCGAGGCGGCCGGCGAGCCCCAGCGCGACATCATCCACATCACCGACCATGTAGCGCTCAGAGGCTCAAGGAAGCATGCCGCCTATGCCGCCACCAAGGCCGGACTCGACAACCTGACCCTCTCCTTTGCCGCCATGTATGCACCAACCATCCAGGTCAATGCCATCGCCCCGGCGCTGATCATGTTGGGAGAGGACGACGACGAGGCCTATGCCGAGGAAGCGAAGGCCAAGTCCGCCATGGAAATGATTCCCGGACCAGGCGTCATCTACCAGAGCCTGCGCTACCTGCTCGACAACCGTTACGTTACCGGTATGACTCTGCCGGTCGATGGCGGGCGACACCTGGGGTAGAATAGGCGGCATCTTTCGGTCATCGCTGCATGAGGAAACGCAAATGGCAGAGTACGATCCCAACTTCAAGGACGAGAGCGGCTTGCTGGCCGTATTCCTGGGGCTCGCGGTACTGGTTGGCATGGCGGCCTTGCCGGCAACCATCGCCTGGATACAACTGCTGGGTTAAGTAAGGCTTGCCAAGGCCTCTCAGCCGTGTAGGATAAAAATCAGGATTTCAGGAGACAGCCCCATCATGACCGTCGATCTCGCCATGCCATCTGTGAACGCGATGCCCGTTTGTGGCGACGCGTTCCGTGTGCCGCTGGCCGAGTGTCCGGTCTGGTATTGGAGCTATTGGTTTAGCGCCGGCGTGCCGGCGGCGAGGTCATGTTGACCTGAACCGCGAGGCACGCCCAACCACGGGTTGCCTCCACCACTCTTCACCCCCGGTCGGCAACCCGATCGGGGG
The DNA here is from genome assembly GCF_042646605.1 of Litchfieldella rifensis. Lineage (NCBI taxonomy): Bacteria > Pseudomonadati > Pseudomonadota > Gammaproteobacteria > Oceanospirillales > Halomonadaceae > Litchfieldella > Litchfieldella rifensis. Next base: position 108,359 of record NZ_JBHRUG010000026.1, read on the forward strand.
TTTTTCGTTATGAGGAGGAAGATCATGGTCGAACGTATCGCGGATATCGCCCGAGTCCCGAGCAGCCACTATTATGCGGGTTACGGCAGCTGGCGATTTAGCGATATCCGGTCGGTACAGTTCGCCACCTCCGGCCGGCAGATCAGTGGTGGCCTGACAGTACGATGTTCGATACCTTGCCAAGGACACTATCAATGACTGCCCAGCTTTCCATGACCGAGACCCCCGCCGCGGAGACCGCCCCGACACGCGGCGACAGTCTGCCCACCCCCCAGGCCCTGCGCCAACGCTTTCCCGTCGATGTGGCGCTCAGAGAGTGTATCCAGGCCCATCGTGAGGCCGTTCGCGACATTCTCGACGGCCGTGACGACCGCCTGTTGGTGGTCGTCGGCCCCTGTTCGATTCACGACCCCCAGGCCGCACGCGAATATGCTGAGCATCTCAGCGTGCTGGCACGGCAGGTGGAGGACCGCCTACTGCTGGTGATGCGCGTCTATGTGGAAAAGCCGCGCACCACCGTGGGCTGGAAGGGCCTGGCCTATGATCCGCACCTCGATGGCAGCAACGACATGGCGCATGGCCTGGCCGCCTCGCGTGAATTGATGCGCGATATCGCCGCCTTGGGGCTGCCGGTGGCCACCGAGTTGCTGCAGCCCATGCTCGCGCCCTACCTCGAGGATCTGCTGGCCTGGACGGCGATCGGGGCGCGCACCACCGAATCGCAGATCCACCGCGAACTGGCCAGTGGCCTGGAGGCGGCGGTGGGGTTCAAGAATGCCACCGACGGCGATGTCGGTGTCGCCATCGACGCGATCCGTGCCGCGGCGCATGGCCATCGTCACTTTGCCCTGGACCTCGATGGCCGCGCCTTCATGCGTGAGACTCCCGGCAATCCCTACACGCACGTGGTATTGCGTGGCGGGCATGGCGAGCCGAACTACCAGGCGGAAGCCGTGTGCGCCTGTCGTCGGGCGTTGGAAAAGGCCGGGCTCGAGCCGCGCCTGATGGTCGATTGTAGCCACGCCAATTCGCGCAAGGACCATCGCCGGCAGAGCGAAGTACTGCTGGATGTGTTGGGTCAGCGCCTGGCCGGGGACCGCAGTCTGATCGGGGTGATGCTCGAGAGTTACCTGCATGGGGGCAAACAGCCCCTGCAGCCGGGGGCGCTGCGTCATGGCGTCTCGATCACCGACGCCTGTCTGGGCTGGGAGAGGACCGAGCACCTGCTGCTGACCGTCGCCGAGCGCTTGCGCTAGCGGACCCCGATACGTCGATCATGAGATGGACGACTCGCCGGCAGCGCGAGGAGCAGGGCTTGCCGCAGGAGGTCGCCTACGCCTTGGCGGCGTAGGCATAGAGCAGGGTCTCCTGGGCGCTGATCGGTGCGCTGTCGCCGGGGTGTTGCTTGAGATAGGTGCCGTCGGATTGCAGCAGCCAGCTCTGGCAGTTGTCCACCAGATAGGTTTCCAGGTCCTTGCGGATCCGCGCGGCGAGCTTCCTGTCGAGGAGCGGGAAGCAGGTTTCCACACGATGGAACATGTTGCGTTCCATGAAGTCAGCGCTTGAAGCCCACGCCTCGGACTTGCCGTCGTTGTTGAAGTAGAACACCCGGGTGTGTTCGAGGAAGCGGCCGATGATCGAGCGTACGCGGATATTGTCCGAGACGCCCGGGACGCCGGGACGCAGGCAGCACATGCCGCGGATGATCAGGTCGCACTCCACGCCGGCCTTGGAGGCGCGGTAGAGGGCGCGGATCAGCTTGGGCTCGGTGAGCGAGTTGCACTTGATGATCAGGTGGGCGCGTTTGCCCTTCTCGGCCAGGGCTGCTTCGCGCTCGATCATCGCCACCAGGCGGTCGTGCAGGGTGAAGGGGGCGTGCAGCAGGGTTTCGATGCGGCGCGCCTTGCCCATGCCCGATAGCTGCTGGAAGACCTTGTGCACGTCTTCGCACAATGTCGCGTTGGCGGTGAACAGGCTGTAGTCGGTATACAGCTTGGCGGTCCTGGAGTGGTAGTTACCGGTGCCGAGATGCACATAGTAGCGCAGCTCGCCCTTCTCGCGGCGCACGATATGCAGCATCTTGGCATGGGTCTTGTACGCCATGACGCCGTAGATGACGATGGCGCCGGCTTCCTGCAGCCGCGAGGCGAGCGCCAGGTTGTCGGCTTCGTCGAAGCGGGCGCGGAGCTCGATCACCACGGTGACTTCCTTGCCGTTGCGCGCCGCTTCCACCAGCGCCCTGACGATAGGCGACTCGGCGCCGGTGCGATACAGGGTCTGCTTGATGGCCAGCACGGCCGGGTCACGGGCGGCTTCGGCGAGCAGATCCTCGATCGGGGCGAACGACTGGAAGGGGTGATGCAACAGGATATCGCCATCGGCGATGGCATCGAACAGGCTCGTTCCCTTCTGCAAGGGCTTGGGCAGGCCCGGGGTAAAGGGGCGGTAGCGCAGCTCGGGACGATCCACGTCCGCCAAGACGGCCATCATGCGGGTCAGGTTGACCGGACCGTTGACTCGATACAGGTCAGTCTCGCCGAGTTCGAACTGCTTGAGCAGGAAGGCCGCCAGGTCGTCGGGACAGTTGTCGGCCACCTCCAGGCGCACGCCACTGCCGTAACGCCGCGCCAGCAGTTCCCCGCGCAGCGCCGAAGCCAGGTCCGAGACCTCCTCCGGGTCCATCGACAGGTCAGCGTTGCGGGTCAGGCGGAACTGGTAGCAACCGCGTACCGCCATGCCGGGGAAGACCTCCTGGGCATGGGCGTGGATCATCGATGACAGGAAGACATATTCGGTGAATCCCTCGGTGCACAACGCCTGGGGCAGGGCGATCAGCCGCGGCAGCGAGCGCGGGGCGGGGAGAATGGCCAGTCCGCCCTCGCGACCGAAGGCATCCTTGCCTTCGAGCTCGACGATGAAGTTTAGGCTCTTGTTGACCAGACGCGGGAAGGGATGCGACGGGTCGAGGCCGATGGGGCTGATCACCGGCATGATTTCGTCTTCGAAATAATCGCGTACCCAGCGTGACTGTTCCTCGGTCCAGTGATCGCGGCGCCGAAAGCGCAGTCCCTGCTCTTCGAGGGCCGGAATCAAGGCCTGGTTGAGGACGCGATACTGACGGTCCACCTGCTCGTGAGTGATGCGCGAGATCTCGGCCAGTGCCTGGCGCGGGGTCATGCCATCGGCGCCGGTTTCCTCGTGGCCCAGGGCGAGCTGGTGCTTGAGACCGGCGACGCGGATCTCGAAGAACTCGTCGAGGTTCGACGAAAAGATCAGCAGGAACATCAGCCGATCGAGCAGGGGATGCGAGGTGTCCAGGGCCTGTTCCAGCACCCGGATGTTGAACTGCAGGTTGGTCAGCTCGCGGTTGAAATACAGCGAGGAATCATCCAGGTCGGCTTGCATGGCGGAAGACGACTTGGCATGAATGCCGGTGCGAGTGCGATTGACCCGCAATGGTGGTGGCTCACCGAGGGCTTCAGTGACTGGAGATTCAGCGGGTGAACCTGCGGCGTAAGATACGGGGTCGTGATCGGGACTGCGCGAGTCTTCCATCTTGCCTCCAACGGTCGGCGGAAGGGCGCGGTCCCTTCCGTCATTGCGCCAGCAGCCGAGCGGCGCGCTTGGCGAAGTAGGTCAGCACGCCATCGGCGCCGGCGCGCTTGAAGCACATCAGTGATTCGAGAATTACCGTGTCGGCGTCCAGCCATCCCTGCTCGAAGGCCGCCATGTGCATGGCGTATTCGCCGCTGACCTGATAAACGAAAGTCGGTACCTGGAACTCGCTCTTGACCCGCTGCACCACGTCGAGATAGGGCATGCCCGGCTTGACCATCACCATGTCGGCGCCCTCGGCCAGGTCCAGGGCCACCTCGTGCAAGGCCTCGTCGCCGTTGGCCGGGTCCATCTGGTAGGTGGCCTTGTCCGCCTTGCCCAAGTTGCCGGCCGAGCCGACGGCATCGCGAAAGGGCCCGTAATAGCGCGAGGCGTACTTCGCGCTGTAGGCCATGATGCGCGTGTTGTGCAACTGTTCCTGCTCGAGCACGCGGCGAATCGCCCCGATGCGTCCGTCCATCATGTCCGATGGCGCCACCACGTCGGCGCCCGCCTCGGCATGGGATAATGCCTGCTTGAGCAGCGTCTCCACGGTGCGGTCGTTGTGCACGTAGCCGTGTGCGTCGAGGATGCCGTCCTGGCCATGACTGGTGTAGGGATCCAGCGCCACATCGGTGATGATGCCGAGCTTGGGGCAGGCAGCCTTGAGTTCGCGCACGCTGCGTTGCACCAGACCGCCGGCATTGTAGGCCTCCTCGGCCAATTCGCTCTTGAGTCCGGGGTCGACCACCGGAAACAGGGCCAGCGCGGGGATACCGAGGTCGACGGCCTCACGGGCTTCGTCGATCAGCAGATCCAGCGACAGGCGCTCGACGCCGGGCATCGAGGGGACGGCCTCGCGGCGTCCCTCGCCATCGAGCACGAACACCGGCCAGATCAGGTCGCCCGAGGTGAGTGTCGATTCGCGCATCAGGCGCCGAGAAAAGTCGTCCTTGCGCATGCGCCGAAGACGTGTCGATGGGTATTGGCGTGGACTGAATAGACTCAAGATGAAATCTCCGGTCGAGAGGCGAGCGACCGATATTGCGAATCATCATCGCGCATGAATATGACGAAGGGATGACAACGGCGGTCGCTCCGACCTCGAGGGCGGTAAACGAATGATGTCGTAATGATACTGTCATGAGTATATCAGTGCCGGGCAATGTCGGAAGCGCCGGCTTGTCGCACCTCACAGGACTCTCTAAAGTGAAAAGTTCCCCTTCGGGCTAAAGTGAAGGCTTCCACCTTCGAATTTCGTCAGGGACGCCAGGCGCAGGGCACTGACGAGGCAGCGGGCATTCAAGGAGAGCGTCATGAACAAACGAGTCGCGGTCATTCTCTCGGGTTGTGGCGTCCAGGATGGGGCGGAAATCTACGAGGCGACCCTGACAATGTTGCGCCTCGATCAGCGTGGCATCGACTATCGCTGCTTCGCCCCGGACATCGACCAGCATCATGTGATCGATCATCTGAGTGGCGACGTGACGACGGAGCGGCGTAATGTGCTGGTGGAATCCGCCCGCCTGGCACGCGGCGAGATCGAGTCACTGGAAGCGCTCGAGGCCGACGACTTCGAGGGGATCGTCCTGCCCGGTGGCTTCGGGGTGGCCAAGAATCTCTCGGATTTCCAGGCGGCCGGGGCCGATATGGAGATTTTGCCGCTGCTCAGGGACAAGATCGAGGACTTTCGCGAGGCTCGCAAGCCGATCGGGCTGATGTGCATCGCCTCGGTGCTGGTTCCCCGGCTGTTGGGCGAGGGGGTGCCGGTGACCGTCGGCCATGATCCTGGTGTCGCTGGGGCGATCAGTGCCATGGGAGGGTTGCACCGTAGCTGCAAGGTGGACGAGATCGTCGTCGATCATGAACACCGGGTGATCACCACGCCCGCCTATATGCTGGCCGAACGCATCAGTGACGCCGCCAGCGGGATCTTCAAGCTGGTCGACAAGCTCGATGAGATGATGGAGCAATAGGCCGAAGCGGGAAGAGCGGCGCTACGCGGCTGGAAGCGGCCGGGCTACGCCCGGAGCTTGAAGCCATAAGCTTGAAGCAGGAAGAAAACCCTTGACCCGAACTTCAGGGGCAATATGCCAGCTTCCAGCTTCCAGCTTACGGCTCGTCACTCTCCGTATCTTCGTCGTCTTCCTCGGCTGACTTGCGCTTGACCAGGCGCCCGAACAGGATGCCAACCTCGTAGAGCAGGTACATGGGCACCGCCAGCAGGCTCTGGGAAATCACGTCCGGAGGCGTCAGCAGCATGCCGATGACGAAGCAGCCCAGCACGATGTAGGGGCGTTTCTTCGACAGGCTTTCCACCGTGGTGGCCCCGGAATAGATCAGCAGGAAGGTGGCGATGGGGATCTCGAAGGCCACGCCGAAGGCGAAGAACAGCTTGAGCACGAAGTTGAGGTATTGGTTGATATCGGTCATTACCGCCACGTCCTCCGGCCCGGTCTGGGTGAAGAACTGGAACAGTAGCGGGAACACGACGTAATAGGCGAAGGCCGCACCGGCGTAGAACAGGGCCACGCTCGAGACCAGCAACGGGATGGCCAGGCGCTTCTCGTTGTCGTAGAGGCCGGGGGCGATGAAGGCCCACGCCTGGTGGAGCACGAAGGGCACGGCAATGAATACCGCCACCACCAGGGTCAGTTTGAAGGGGGCCAGGAACGGCGAAGCCACTTCGGTGGCGATCATCTGCGAGCCTTCCGGCAGCAACGCCATCAGTGGCTGCGCGACGAACGAGTAGATGTCGTTGGCGAAGGCATAGAGACCCAGGAAGATCACCAGAACGGCGATCACCGCACGTATCAGGCGTGAGCGCAGCTCGATCAGGTGCTCGATCAATGGGGCCTGAGCCTGGTCCTTGTCCTGGGGGTCACGCGACGCGGTCATTGGGTGCGGGAGTCCTTGTCTCGGGGCTGCGTGGCGGCGGGGTCGTCGCTGGCCGTGTCGTCACCGTCGCCCGTCTGCGCCTCGCGTTCGAGGACGGGGTCCAGACGCCGGGTGCTGTCGTCGTCGCTGGTTGCCGGCGGGTCCTCAGTCTTGGCCTTATCCTCGGACTTGGTCTTCTCTTCGGGCTTGACCTTGTCAGCGCTGTCGTCCGCCTCGGCATAGCGCTCGACGTCGCGCTTGACCTTCCCTAGGCTCTCATCGAGCTTCTTCTGTTGCTCGTTGAGTTTCTGGCGCAGCTCTTCCGCCTCCAACTGCGCGGAGATCTCGCGTTGCATCCCGGAGACGCTGCGCTTGATCTTACCGATCCACAAGCCAGTGGTCCGGGCCGCCTTGGGCAGGCGCTCGGGGCCCAGCACCAGTAGGCCGACCACACCGATGATCAGCAGTTCGAGGAAGCCGATATCGAACATGGGCGGTTACTTGCGCTCGTCCTGTTCCTCGGGCTTGTGCTCGGCCTTGACGTCGTAGGTCGTGCCACCCTCGTCGTCGTGGCTGACGCGTTCCTGGGAGTCGGCGTCCTTGTCCTTGTTCTTCTCTTCCTCGTGCATGGCCTTCTTGAAGCCCTTCACGGCCCCGCCCAGGTCGCCACCGACATTACGCAGCTTCTTGGTGCCGAAGATCAGGATGATGATGCCGAGTACGATCAGCAACTGCCAGATACTGATGCCACCTAACATGGAGTCTCTCCCCTTATTGATCGGAGGTACGGGCGGCCTTCTCATCCAGCCCGGAAATGCCGAAACGGCGTGCCAGTTCCTCCAGCACGTCCTGATGATCGATGCCCAGATGCGACAGCATCACCAGGCTATGAAACCACAGGTCAGCGGTTTCGGCGACCACCGCTTGCCGCTGAGCTTCAACGTCGCCGTAAGCATCCTTGGCGGCGAGAATGGTCTCGGTGGCCTCTTCGCCCACCTTCTCGAGAATCTTGTTCAGGCCCTTGTGATGCAGCGACGCCACGTAGGATGTCGTCGGGTCCGCATGGCGGCGTTGTGCCAATACTTCGGCAAGCTGTTTGAGTATATCGTTCATTGCAAAAGCCCATTAAGTGAAATCAAGAAGCCGCCCGTTGGATGCGTGGGTCAGTGCCAGGTCAGCAGGACCACGCCCAGCGCTGCGGCGAGCAGCACCGGCCACGGCTGCCCCGCGGCCCAGCCCAGCAGGGGTTGCCAGGCCAGTGCCAGGGCCAGCAGCAATAGCCCGAGACGCATCCGCCTGGTGCTGCGGGCGGCGTGATTCAAATGGCGGCGCATGCCGGTCAGCGCCTCGGCCTGGCGCCGGCGCTGCTTGTGCTCGACTTCGGCGCGGGTCAGTGCCTGATGGGCGAGCACCGGCAGCTCGGGCAACTGGCGCGTCAGCTCCGGCGCCTGGCGTCGCAACGAATCCCACAGGCCGCGTGGGCCGGCACGATCCTTCATCCAGCGCTCGAGATAGGGCTTGGCCGTGCTCCACAGATCCAAATCAGGGTAAAGCTGGCGCCCCAGTCCTTCGATATTGAGCAGCGTCTTCTGCAACAGCACCAGTTGCGGCTGGACTTCCATGTTGAAGCGACGCGCGGTCTGGAACAGCCCCAGCAGTACCTGGCCGAAGGAGATGTCCTTGAGCGGCTTCTCGAGGATCGGCTCGCAGACGGCGCGAATGGCGGCGGCGAACTCGTTGGCACGGGTGCCCTCGCCGACCCAGCCGGACTCGATATGTAGCGCGGCGACCTCGTAGTAGTCCTGATGAAAGAAGGCTAGCAGGTTGCGCGCCAGGTAGTCCTGGTCCTCGCGGGTCAGGCTGCCGACGATGCCGCAGTCGATGGCGATATACTGGGGATCCGATGGGTCGCCGTGGGCGACGAAGATGTTGCCCGGGTGCATGTCGGCATGGAAGAAGTTGTCGCGGAACACCTGGGTGAAGAAGATTTCCACGCCGCGCTCGGCCAATTTTCGCAGGTCGGTGCCGTGGGCCTGGAGTGCCGCGAGATCGGCCACCGGCACCCCATGGATCCGTTCCTGGACCATCACGCGGCGATGCGTCAGCGGCCAGTGAATGCCTGGCACGTACAGCAGTGGCGAGTCCTTGAAGTTGCGCTTGAGCTGCGACGTATTGGCGGCCTCCTTGTGCAGGTCGAGCTCGTCGAACAGGGTCGCCTCGTAGTCGGCGACGACCTCCACGGGACGCAGGCGTCGGGCTTCGGGGATGCGCTTCAGGAGGTGGGCCACGCGATACATCAGCGCCATGTCCTGGCGCATGACGCGCTCGATGCCGGGGCGGATGATCTTGACCACCACCTCTTCGCCGGTGTGCAGGCGGGCGGCATGCACCTGGGCAACGGAGGCCGACGCCAGGGGCAGGGTGTCGAAGTGGGCGAAGGCGGCGGACAGGGACATGGCGAGTTCCTGTTCGACCAGGGCTTCGGCTTCCTCGCCGGGGAAGGGGGGGACCTGATCCTGCAGGCGCTTGAGTTCGTCGGCGATATCCGCGGGGAACAGATCGCGCCGAGTCGACAGCATCTGACCGAACTTGACGAAGATCGGGCCCAGCGTCTCCAGGGCCAGTCGCAGGCGTTCGCCTCGCGAGCGAGGCCCCACCGGGAACAGGCGCAGCGGGGACAGCAGGAATAGCAAGCGCAGCAGCCAGGGCAAGCGCTCCATGGGGATCAGGGTATCCAGCCGGTAGCGGGTGATGACCCAGAAGATCCACACCAGGCGCAAGCTCATTGGCACGCCTCCCTATCGGCCAGACGGCGAGTCAGCCGCGCCACACGGGCTTCCAGACGATCGGTGGCCACTTCCAGTTCGGTCAGGTGATCGCGCAACACGTCGAACTGTGAACGGCCCGGCAGCAGGCGGGCTTCCTCGAAGACGTATTCGCTGATGTCGGCTTGCAGCTCACGTCGGGTTCGCTGTCCCCAGCGTGACAGCCGGCGCGCTCCTTCGGCCAGGTGGTGCGCCGGGGTGTCGCCGAGCCAGTTGGCCAATTCGGTTTCCCAGTCGAGGTCGAGGTCGCACAGCAGGTCGCGGGCGTCTTCCAGCAACTGGGGGCGCCCCCGAACGGCCAAACGACCACTGAGCATCAAGCGCTCGATGGACTCGCCGCCGAGCAGGCTGCCCAGGGCCTCGCTGTCGAGCTCGACGCTGACGTCAGCCGCGCTTTCGGCCTCGCCGCTCGCGTGCCTCAGATGCAGGCCGCGATCGTCGAAGTCGATCGCCAGCGCCAGTCGGGGGCGCCGCAGGCAGAACAGCAGCCGCGAGCCATTCAACCGTGCCAGGCGAGCCGGGGCCGCTGGGTCGCGGGACAGCAGGGTGTTCAAGGTGTGTTCGGCCAGGCGCAACATTACAACTTGATGCCGCGATGCAAGGCGACGATGCCGCCGGTAAGGTTGGTGTATTCGACGCGTTCCAGCCCGGCGGCTTCCATCATCGCCTTGAGCGTCTCCTGGTCGGGGTGCATGCGGATCGACTCGGCCAGGTAGCGATAGCTATCGGCATCGCCCGCCACCACCTCGCCGATCTTCGGCAACAAACGGAAGGAATACTCGTCGTAGGCCCTGGACAGCAGCGGGTTGCCGGGCTTGGAGAACTCCAGCACCAGCAGTCGTCCCCCGGGCTTGAGGACCCGGGCCATGGAGCGCAGGGCGGCATCCTTGTCGGTCACGTTGCGCAGGCCGAAGGCGATGGTGATGCAGTCGAAGCTGTTGTCGGGAAACGGCAGGCATTCGGCATTGGCCTGGACGTATTCGACATTGCCGCCCACGCCATGGTCGAGCAGCTTGTCGCGCCCCACGCGCAACATGGATTCGTTGATATCGGCCAGCACCACACGGCCGCGAGGGCCGACGCGACGTGCAAACGGCAGTGTGAGATCGCCGGTGCCGCCGGCGATATCGAGCACGCTATGGCCAGGGCGCACGCCGGCACGCTCGAGTGTCAGGCGTTTCCACAGCCGGTGGATGCCGAGCGACATCAGGTCATTCATCACGTCGTAGCGCGCCGCCACCGAGTGGAAGACGTCGGCGACCCGCGAGGCCTTTTCTTCGATCGGGACTTCCTGATAGCCGAAGTGGGTGGTGCGCTTGTCCATGGAGGGGTCCTGGGCGGTTGAGGATAAGGCGGTGGCGATATTGTAGCCTTCCCATGCCGGCCTTGTCTTTGACCTCGGTCGCTTGCCCAGGAATGCGTCGTGTGCCTCAGAGCTGCTTGATCTGGATACCGGACGGTTCACGCGAGGCACCGGCCTCGTCGAGCCGCCGGAGATAGTCGGCCCAGTTGGCGTCCCGGTTGCGGGCCAGGTCGTAGAGGTAGTCCCAGCTGTACAGGCCGCTGTCGTGGCCGTCGTCGAAGTGCAGCTTGAGCGCGTAACGACCGGCCTGGGTGATGTTCTTCAGGCCGACATCCTTCTTGCCGACCTGGAGTACGGCGGTGTCCTTGCCATGGCCGCGCACCTCGGCCGACGGCGAGTAGACCCGCAGGTACTCGACCGACAGGCGATAGCTCTCGCCACCCTCGTAGGTCAACTCGAGTTCGCGGGCCTTCTTGTGGTAATGCACACGGGTGGGAATCGGGGCGGACATAAAACACCTTCGGTGAGCGGTAAGCCTGAAGCTGTAAGCTGGAAGTTAACCCCAAAGTGAAGACGGAAGACGGAAGACGGAAGAAGATAGGGTGATAGATGTCCCTTATCTTCTCGGCACGAAGTGCCGGCCTTCCATCTTCAAGCGGCACAGCCGCCTCTCCTATCTTCCTGCCGCGAAGCGGCGTTCTTACAGCTTCGAGCTTACGGCTGTGGTTAAAGGATATACCGCGACAGATCCTCGTCCAACGCCAGTTCGCCGAGCTGGGAGTTGACGTAGTCGGCGTCGATGGTCAGCGGGCCGCCCAGGTCGCCGCCCTTGAAGGAGGCCTCCTCGAGCAAGCGCTCCATCACGGTGTGCAGCCGCCGCGCGCCGATGTTCTCGGTGCCTTCGTTGACCCGCCAGGCGATCTCGGCGATCCGCTGGATACCGTCGTCGGTGAACGCGATCTCGAGGCCGTCGGTGGCCAGCAGCGCCTGGTACTGCTTGGTCAGGGCCGCCGAGGGCTCGGTGAGGATGCGCTGGAAGTCGTCCGGGGTCAGCGCATTGAGCTCGACGCGGATCGGCAGGCGCCCCTGCAGCTCGGGGATCAGGTCCGAGGGCTTGGACAGGTGGAAGGCGCCGGAGGCGATGAACAGGATATGGTCGGTCCTGACCATGCCGTGCTTGGTCGACACCGTCGAGCCCTCGATCAGCGGCAGCAGGTCGCGCTGCACGCCCTCGCGGGAGACATCGCCGCCGCTGGTCTGCTGCCCCTTGGTGACCTTGTCGATCTCGTCGAGGAAGACGATGCCATTCTGCTCGACGGCCTCGATGGCGCGCCGCTTGATCTCTTCGTCATTGACCAGCTTGGCGGCTTCCTCGTCGCACAGCAGTTGCCAGGCATCCTTGACCGTGACGCGCTTGGTTTCGCTCTTCTGCCGGCCCATGTTGGCGAACAGGCTCTGTAGCTGGCTGGTCATCTCCTCCATGCCCGGCGGGGTCATGATATCGATGCCCGGTCCCTGAGGGGTGATCTCGACATCGATTTCCTTGTCGTCGAGCTGGCCCTCGCGGAGCTTCTTGCGAAACAGCTGGCGGGTGGAGCTGTCCTGGCGGGTACTGTCTTCCTGGCCGCGCGGTGGCGGCAGCAGGGCATCGAGGATGCGATCCTCGGCGGCATCCTCGGCCTTGTGGCGCACCTCGACCTTGGCCTGTTCGCGTACCAGCTTGATCGAGGCCTCGGTCAGGTCACGCACGATCGACTCGACGTCGCGTCCCACATAACCGACCTCGGTGAACTTGGTCGCCTCGACCTTGATGAAGGGCGCATTGGCGAGCTTGGCCAGGCGGCGGGCGATCTCGGTCTTGCCGACACCGGTGGGGCCGATCATCAGGATGTTCTTGGGCGTGACTTCGCTGCGCAACTCGTCGTCGAGCTGCATGCGCCGCCAACGGTTACGCAGCGCGATGGCCACGGACCGCTTGGCATCTTGCTGGCCAATGATGAACTGGTCTAGCGCGTGGACGATCTCGCGGGGGGTCATCTGGGTCATGGTTCAGAGCTCTTCCAGCGTGACGTTGTGGTTGGTGAAGACACAGATGTCGGCGGCGATGTCGAGTGACTTTTCGGTGATCTCGCGGGCCGAGAGCTCGGTGTTTTCGAGCAGGGCGCGGGCGGCAGCCAGGGCAAAGTTGCCTCCCGAGCCGATAGCGATGATACCGCGTTCCGGTTCCACCACGTCACCGTTGCCGGTAATGATCAACGAGGCATGCTTGTCGGCCACCGCCAGCAGGGCCTCGAGCCGGCGTAGGGCACGGTCGGTGCGCCAGTCCTTGGCCAGTTCCACGGCGGCCTTGACCAGATGGCCCTGGTGTTTCTCGAGCTGGGACTCGAAGCGCTCGAACAGGGTGAAGGCGTCGGCGGTGCCTCCGGCGAAACCAGCCAACACCTGATTGCGATACAGGCGCCGTACCTTGCTGGCATTGCCCTTCATCACGGTGTTGCCCAGCGATACCTGGCCATCGCCGGCCAGGGCGACCTGGTCACCGCGGCGCACGGATACGATCGTGGTCATGGGGATAGGGCTCCAGAAAATGGTGTGAGATCGGACATGCGGGCAGGAGGGCGTGAAATCAACCGTCGCAAGCCGAGTGTCCGGTCAGTTCTGCTGCAGGCGAATCAGCAGCGGCTCGATGCCCTGGGTAACCATCAAGTCCTGGGCACGATTGAGTTCGCGCCGGTCATCGTAGGGGCCGACCTGTACCCGGTGCCAGGTATCGCCTCCGCCGGTTTGCACCTCGCTGATCTTGGCCATCAGTCCAAAATCGCGCAGTCGTCCGGCCAGGCGCTGGGCGTCACCGGATTCACGGAAGGAAGCGGCCTGCAGCATGTAGCGACTGCTGGCGGCCGTGGGTTGGGGCGCCTGACGTTTTTCCTCGGGTGATGCCATGCTGCGCTCCACCGCCTCGTCGATGCTTGCCAGTTGGGCGGCGATGGGATCGTTGGCGGTTTCCGGTTCGGGGCGTTCCGCCGTCGGGGCCTGTGGCCGAGGTGTCGTGGCTTCCGAGCGCGGTGCGATGACCTCGGATTCCGGTAACAGCGTATAGAACTCGAAGGTTGGCATGCGCGACTCGCTAGACGTCTTCCCCGTGTTCCCGTCACGCGAAGAGGACGCGTCGGGCGAGGCGCTGGACGAGGGCTTGGGCAGTACCGTGGCCAGCGGCGTGGGGGCCGATTCCTGCACATACTGGGCCAGGAAGAAGCCGGCCACCAGGCCGGCGACGCCCCATAGCCAGCCGGGAATGCCGGAACGGGCCTTGCCGGGCGCACGGCGACGGGAAGTGGCGCCGCTGCGCTTGGCCGGGCGTGAATTCCCTTGGCGTGACGGGCGAGCGGCCATGGTTCACATCTCCTCGGGGGCGCTGACGCCCAGCAGGTTGAGGCCATTGCGGAGCACCTGGCGAGTCGCCAGGCCCAGCGCCAGGCGGGCATTGCGCAGGCCGTCGTCGTCGACCATGACCTTGACCGCGTTGTAGCAGGTATGGAAGTCCGCGGCCAGGTCCTGCAGGTACTGAGCGACTTGTTGAGGTTCGCGGCTGTTGGCGGCGTGTTGGACGACTTCGGGGAAGCGCGCCAGGCGGTTCATCAGCGCCTTCTCCTGGTCGGTTTCGAGTCGCGCGAGGTTATTCATGGCCTGGCCATAGTCGAAGTCGCATCCTTGCGTGTCGGCCTTGCGCAGCACGCTGCACACCCGGGCATGTGCGTACTGGATGTAGTAGACCGGGTTGTCGTTGGACTGTGAGCGCGCCAGGTCGATATCGAAGGTCAGCTGGGAGTCGGCGCGCCGGGCGACGAGGAAGTAGCGCGTGGCATCACGGCCGACTTCGTCGATCAGGTCGCGCAGGGTCACGTAACTGCCGGCGCGCTTGGAGAGCTTGACCTCTTCGCCGGAGCGGGTGACCAGCACCATCTGGTGCAGCACGTAGTCCGGCCAGCCCGGGGGGATGCCGGTTTCGAGTGCCTGCAGGCCGGCGCGGACCCGGGTCACGGTCGAGTGGTGGTCGGCCCCCTGTTCGTTGATCACCTGCTGGAAGCCGCGCTGCCACTTGTCCAGGTGGTAGGCGACATCGGGCAGGAAGTAGGTGTAGCCGCCGTCCGTCTTGCGCATCACCCGGTCCTTGTCGTCGCCGAAGTCGGTGGTGCGCAGCCACAGAGCACCGTCCTGCTCATAGGTGTGGCCGCCTTCGATCAAGCGTTCGACGGTGGCCTCGACCTTGCCGTCGTCGTACAGCGAGGACTCGAGGAAGTAGACGTCGAACTCGACGCCGAAGGCCTTGAGGTCGAGGTCCTGTTCGCGGCGCAGATAGGCCACGGCGAATTCGCGGATGGCGTCGAGGTCGTCGGGGTCGGCCTTGGCGGTGACATGGCGGTCGTCGGCGTGCACGGTATCGCCGGCCAGGTAGCTGTTGGCCACGTCGACGATGTAGTCACCGCGATAGCCGTCTGCCGGCCAACTGGCGTCGTCGGGGCCCAGGCCCTTGGCGCGCGCTTGCACCGAGGCCGCCAGGTTGCTGATCTGGGCGCCGGCATCGTTGTAGTAGAACTCGCGGGTGACATCGAAGCCGGTGGCCTCGAGCAGGCGACAGATGCTGTCACCGATCGCTGCACCGCGGCCGTGACCGACGTGCAGCGGGCCGGTGGGGTTGGCGGAGACGAATTCCACCTGCACTTTCTCGCCCTTGCCGGCCAGGCTGCGGCCAAAGGTGTCACCGGCGTCGAGCACCGTGGGGATGATCTGCGCTGCGGCGTCGGTGGCGGCGAAGAAGTTGATGAAGCCGGGACCGGCGATCTCGGTCTTCTGCACGGCGTCGCTAGTCGGCAGCGCGGCGACCAGGGCCTCAGCCAGGTCACGGGGCCTCTTGCCCGCCGGCTTGGCCAGCATCAGCGCCAGGTTGGTGGCGTAGTCGCCGTGGGCCTTGTCCTTGGTGACATCGACCTTGATGGTCGGGGCGATGTCCTGGGGCAGTTCGCCCTGCTGCTTGAGAGTGGCGAGGGCCTCGTCGAGCAGCGAGATGATGGTGTCTTTCATGGAAACTCTGATGTCCTGTGGCTCGGGCGTGGCGCGCCTGGGTGACCGTGAGTGGCGCACCGCGCGACGACGGCCCACAAAGGGGCATGGTCGGCCATTATCGGCAATTGCGGCGCGGCTTTAAACCCTGCAAGGTGACTACGAGCTACGAGCTACGAGCTACGAGCTACGAGCTACGAGCTACGAGCTACGAGCTACGAGCTACGAGCTACGAGCTACGAGCTACGAGCTACGAGCTACGAGCTACGGGTTGCTCGTGGCCCGAAGCCCGAAGCCCGAAGCCGAAGCCCGTGGCTAGGATAGCGTCTGCGGATCGATATCCAGCGACCAGCGTACGCGGCGCGCCTCGCGGCTTCGTTCCAGCCAGGCGGCGAGCCAGGCGGCGGCCTCGTGCAGCTTGCTGCGCTGGGCCCCGGAAAGCATGAGTTGCACATGGTAGCGGTTCTGGCGGCGTTCCATGGGTGCCGGTACCGGCCCCAGGCACTGTACGCCGTCGTGTTCCTGTCCCAGTCGGTCGCGCAGGGCCATGGCGGCATTGGCGGCGAGCGCCGTGGCATCGGCGTCGCGCGGGCTCTCGAAGCGTGCCAGGGCCAGGAAGCGATAGGGCGGCAGGCCGGCGACACGCCGCTCCTCGAGCAACTGGCTCGCCAGGGCGTCGTAGCCGTTGTCCGCCAGCAGCCGCAGGTGGGGGTCGTCGCTGTGCAGGGTCTGTACCAATACCCGCCCGGGGTGTTCGGCACGTCCGGCACGTCCGGCTACCTGGATCAGCAACTGGGCGCTGTGCTCCAGCGCGCGGAAGTCACTGGCATAGAGGCCGGCATCGGCGTTGATCACGACCACCAGGGTGACATGGGGCAGGTGATGGCCTTTGGCCAGCATCTGGGTGCCCACCAGCAGGCATGGCGCGCCGCGACGGACCTCGGTCAGGGCCTGCTCGAAGGCGTCCTTGCGTCGCGTGCTGTCGCGGTCGATGCGGTAGACCGGCGTCTCGGGAAAGAGGGTCGCCAGGGTCTCTTCGGCGCGCTCGGTGCCGGCCCCCAAGGGACGCAGGTCGGCACTGCCGCACTCGGGGCAGGCGTCGGGCAATGGCTGCTGACGTTCGCAGTGATGACAGGCCAGTTGCGGCGGTTGGCGATGCAGGGTCAGGCGAGCATCGCAGTGATCGCACTCGGCCAACCAGCCACAGGTATGGCACGCGAGTGTCGGCGCAAAGCCGCGGCGATTGATGAATACCAGCACCTGACGGCCGGCGGCGAGCGTGTGGCGAATGGCATCGATCGCCGGCGCGATCAATCCGCCCTGGCGGGGGCGGCCGCGCAAGTCGACCAGTTCCAGTCGCGCCGGCGCATGGCGACTGGCGCGCCGCGTCAGGCGCAGGTGTCGGTAACGCCCGGCCTGCGCCTGGGCAAGGCTCTCCAGTGAAGGGGTTGCGCTGCCCAGCAGCACCGGGATGCCATGGTGGTGAGCACGGATCACAGCGAGGTCGCGAGCATGGTAGCGCAGGCCGTCCTGTTGCTTGTAGGAGCCGTCATGCTCTTCGTCGACGATGATCGCGCCGGGATTGGCCAATGGGGTGAAGATCGCCGAGCGGGTGCCGATCACGATCGGGGCGCGGCCATTGGCGGCGGCCAGCCAGGCATCGAGGCGTTCGCCATCGCTGATCCCGGAGTGCAGGGCCACCACCGGCACGCGGAAACGCTTGCGGAAGCGCGCCACGGTCTGGGGGGTGAGGCCGATCTCGGGGACCAGCACCAGCGCCTGGCGGCCACGGGCGATCACGGCTTCGATCAATTGCAGGTAGACCTCGGTCTTGCCGCTGCCGGTCACCCCGTGGAGCAGGCAGGGATGATAACGGTCGAGGCCTTCGTGCATGGCGGCGAGAGCCGTGCCCTGCTCGCGATTCAGAGGCAGCGCCGGCTCGGCCAGCCAGCCGGCGCTGCCGGGGGAGGGGGTGTCGATGACGGCTTCCCGCCGGCATTCGATCAGCCCTTTGCCGGCGAGGGCGTCGAGCTGGGCACGGCCGAAACCCTGGGCGGCGATGGCGCTGCTCACCAAACCTCTCGGGTGCTGGCGTAGCAGTTCCAGCAGCTCGGCCTGACGCCGGGCACGTCCGAGCCGCTCGGAGGAGCTGTCCCGACCGCTGGCGGTGAGGCGCCAGCGCTCCCGGGTACGGGCTTCCAGCGTACGCCCCTGGCGCAGCAATACCGGCAACGACTGATGCAGGGTGTCGCCCAGGGCGTGCTGGTAGTAGCGCGCGGTAAAGCGGCACAGCCATAACCAGTCGTCGGGTAGCGGTGTGGCATCGAGCCAGGCGCTGATGGGCTTGAGGTCGGCGAACGGCACCTCGCTGTGCGCCCGACACTCGACGACGATACCAACCACCTCGCGGCGGCCGAACGGCACGCGTACCCGCAGCCCCGGTTGCCAGCCCCCCGGAGGAACGCTCGGGCCGGTGCGATAGTCGAATAGTCGCCGCAACGGTGTGGGCACGGCGACGCCGAGTACCGCGGGAAAAGAGGGAGTCGAGGGTGTGGCTGGCAATTGGCCTCCGGCGCTGGCTCTGCTAGAATACCCGGCCGTCATGCATGCCTCTGGCAGGCCACATGGCGATAACCGGTCCGTGTCCGTACTATCGAGTCGTACCACAGACAACCCGTATGCGGTGCCTGGCAAGAAGATCAGGTGGCGGCATACTGCTTCATGAGGCTTAGAGATGAAACAAGGTATCCATCCCGAATACAAGACGGTCACTGCCACCTGTTCGTGTGGCGCGACCTTCCAGATCGGCTCCACCGCCGGTCACGACCTCGCTCTGGACGTTTGTTCCCAGTGTCATCCCTTCTATACCGGCAAGCAGAAGCAGGCGACCACCGGTGGCCGCGTCGAGCGCTTCAACAAGCGTTTCGGTGCCGCCGTCAAGCGCGGCTGAGCACGGGCGCTGTCCGACGGTAGCGCGCTGGCGCTGGCATACCAAAAGCCCGCCCCTGGGAATTCCAGGGGCGGGCTTTTGTATCTGGGTTCAGCCAG
>NZ_JBHRUG010000026.1:127157-129802 GCF_042646605.1 Litchfieldella rifensis
TTCAGGGCAGCAGATGCGACACGACGTCTCGCTCGTCGAGCAGTTCCTGCTCCGTGGCCGTCATGCGTTCACGGGAGAATTCGTCGATTTCGAGCCCCTGGACGATCTCATAACGACCGTTGCTGCAACGGCAAGGGAAGGAATAGAACACCCCCTCCGCAATGCCGTAGCTGCCGTCGGAGAGGACGGACATGCTTACCCAGTCATCGGCTGGAGTACCGAGCACCCAGTCGCGCATGTGGTCGATCACTGAGCACGCCGCGGAGCCGGCACTAGACTGCCCGCGGGCCTTGATGATGGTCGCGCCGCGCTGCTGTACGGCGGGGATGAACTCATTGGCGAGCCACGCCCGGTCGACGAGGTCATGTGCCGCCTTGCCATCGATCAGCGCATGGCTCACATCGGGATACAGGGTGGAAGAGTGGTTGCCCCACACGGTGAGCCCGTGGATCTGGGTGGTATCGCAGCCGGTACGATTGGCGAGCTGGGCGAGGGCGCGATTGTGATCCAGGCGTGTCATCGCCGTGAAGCAGTGTGGCTCCAGATCCGGGGCATTGCGTTGTGCGATCAGGGCGTTGGTATTCGCCGGGTTACCTACGGC
Organism: Litchfieldella rifensis; assembly: GCF_042646605.1. Classification (NCBI taxonomy): domain Bacteria; kingdom Pseudomonadati; phylum Pseudomonadota; class Gammaproteobacteria; order Oceanospirillales; family Halomonadaceae; genus Litchfieldella; species Litchfieldella rifensis. Next base: position 127,759 of record NZ_JBHRUG010000026.1, read on the forward strand.
GATGACGCGTACGTTCCGGCTCGCCACCGCGTTGAGGGCCTTGCCCTGTGCTTGGAAGATCGCTGCGTTTGCATCCAGCAGATCCTTGCGCTCCATACCGGGTCCACGCGGCTTGGCCCCCACGAGGAGTGCATAATCGGCGTCCTGGAAAGCCTGCTCGGCCTTGTCGCTTCGGGTGATGCCCTTGAGCAACGGGAAGGCGCAGTCCTCGAGTTCCATTGCCACCCCCTTGAGCGCATCGAGGGACGGCGTGATATCGAGCAATTGCAGGATGACGGGCTGGTCCTTGCCCAGCATCTCGCCGGAAGCGATGAGGAATAACAGGCTGTAACCGACCTGTCCAGCGCTACCTGTTACCGCGACGCGTACGGGTGCTTTCATGTGCAGACTCCTGATTACCTAAAGAAAAAGGATAGTGGGTGCTGAAGTGCGCGGCGCACGGCAGAATTTTGCGCCATGACGGTGCCTCCCCAGATATCCCTACAATGACAGCGTAGTACAGGCAGGCGACGAAGCTGTGCGATCAAGATAAGCTATGCATTATGCCGTGACAAGCCGACATAAGTTGCAGCAAATATCTGGAAATGGCTTCAAACAAGTGCTTAAAAGTCTGAAATGGCGGGAACTTGGCTCAAGTTGTGACTCAGGGGGTTTTTCTATATTCTGGCGCGACATCTCCATGACATGACCGGAAACGAGACGCATGACAGACGCGAAGAAACAGGCGGCACTGGATTACCACTCACAGCCGATTCCCGGCAAGCTTTCCGTCGAGCTGACCAAGCCGACGGTGTCGGCCAAGCATCTTGCCTTGGCTTACAGCCCGGGAGTGGCCGAGCCCTGCCGTGAAATCGCCAGGGATCCGGAGAATGCCTACCTGTACACCGGCAAGGGCAACCTGGTGGCGGTGATTTCCGACGGTTCGGCGATTCTGGGATTGGGAGATCTGGGGCCGTTGGCGAGCAAACCGGTCATGGAAGGCAAGGGGGTGCTGTTCAAGAAATTTGCCGGAATCAATTCGGTGGACATCGAGGTCAATGCCGAGAGTCCGCAGGCTTTCATCGACACCGTGGCACGAATTGCCGATACTTGGGGTGGCATCAACCTCGAGGACATCAAGGCTCCAGAGTGTTTCGAGATCGAACGGGCGCTCGTCGAGCAGTGCAGCATTCCCGTTTTCCATGACGATCAGCATGGCACGGCGATCGTGACCGTCGCCGGCATGCTCAACGCGCTGGATATCGCCGGCAAGAAGGTCGAAGACGCCCGCGTCGTGTGTCTGGGCGCTGGCGCCGCAGCGGTTGCCTGCATGAAGCTGCTGGTTTCCTGCGGGGCCAGGGCCGAGCATATCTATATGCTCGACCGCAAGGGAGTGATCCACAGCGGTCGCGAGGATCTCAACCAGTACAAGGCGATGTTTGCCACCGAGACCGAGCGTCGGACCCTGGATGACGCCATCGAGGGGGCCGATGTGTTCGTCGGTCTCTCCGGGCCCAACCTGCTCTCGCCGGAGCAACTCAAGAAGATGGCGGCCAACCCGGTGGTGTTCGCCTGTTCCAATCCGGATCCGGAAATCCACCCCGATGTGGCCAATGCCGTCCGCGATGACGTGATCATGGCTACCGGTCGTTCCGACTTTCCCAACCAGGTCAACAATGTACTGGGATTTCCGTTCATCTTCCGCGGGGCGCTGGACGTTCGCGCCACGCGCATCAACGAGGAGATGAAGGTGGCAGCGGTGCATGCCCTGAAGGACCTGGCACGCGAGCCGGTGCCCCAGGAAGTGCTGGATGCCTATGAGCTCGATAAGCTGGAATTCGGCTGCGGCTACATCATCCCTACGCCGCTGGATACTCGTCTGCTCGACCGTGTGTCCTCGGCGGTGGCCCAGGCCGCGGTGGATTCCGGGGTGGCGCGCAAGCCATACCCGTCGCACTATCCGCTGACCAGCGTCGAAGAGGTCTATGGCTGAGCTATCGCCTCGCTAGCCACGACCGCTTCACGGATCACGTGAAGCGCAAGACGCCGGCCCAAAAGGCCGGCG
>NZ_JBHRUG010000026.1:129939-186763 GCF_042646605.1 Litchfieldella rifensis
TTCCGGTGGTTGCGAGTTGTGCTTGATCTCATGGGAAAGGCGCAGCGCCAGGCGCGAATTGAGCTTGGCGGTAAGCGACGATAATGAGCGGGAGGTGACGTTGTTGGCGGTGGCCTCCACGGACATCTCCTGATCGAGCGTGGCAAAGGAGGAGACCTCCCACTCGTAGTCCAGCGCACCGTAGGCGACGCCCAGGGTCTCGTTGTCATCATCACGAATGGCGTCGTAGCGGTAGCCGGGGCCGCCTTCAAGCGACAGCTGGTGGGTATCGGTGTCGAGCAGCTGACGCCCGTAGCCACCAATGGTGGTGAACTGATACTCATAGCCGCCAAAGCGGTCCTTCTCCCAGCGGGAGAAGCCGAACAGATAATGAGGCCCCTCGAGGTTGTAACGCTCACGGCCGGCTAGCAAATACCGTTCGGCATCGGTCTCGCCGTTGCGCGTCGCGTTGATGGCCTCGCTGCGCAGGGTCTGGGTCCAGGGACCGGTTAGCCAGGTCAGGCGACCCTTGGCGATCAGGGTCTGACTGTCTTTATTGCCGGACAGTCGGGTGAAGCCGAGTTCGGCTTCGCCACTGAAGGTCGGTGCATCTTCCTCGGGGGCCGGTGGTGCATAGAAAGGGCTGGCCAGTGCCGAGGGACCCGAGGCGATCAGGCTTGTCGCAATCATCAGGCCGGTCAGATGGCGCGGCATGTGAAGACTCCATGGGTGGTTGCCATGGGCAGGTGGAACACAGTGTGACATGACAGGGTGCGGTGACTGTTACTCCGGGCGGCGTCCCTGCCGCCCGGGGCTGGTTCAGAAAATGGCTTCGTAGGTGCCGGTGCCCTGGGAGCCACTGCGATTTTCCAGTTCGCGTTCCATGGTACGCGGCTGATAGTCTGGCAGATGGTCGGTATGGAAGATCTCGCTGATACCACCGGCCTGGTCCTCATGCAGGCGGCGCCCGGTTTCCGGGTCGACGCGCGCACGCACGATCTCGCTTGGGGCTTCCGGTATGGTTTCGGGCCTGCCGTTGAGGGCATTGCCCATGAAATCGACCCAGATCGGCAGGGCGGCGCTTCCCCCGTACTCGCCGGTGGTTTCGTAGTTGTCCTTGCCGACCCACACAGTGGTCACCAGCTCGTTATTGTAGCCGGCAAACCAGGCATCGCGTCGCTCGTTGGTGGTGCCGGTCTTGCCGACGATATCGCTGCGATTCAGTTTCAGGGCACCCCGGCCGGTGCCGATTTCGATCACGTCACGCAACATGTCGCGCAGGATATACACCGCGGCCGGATCGGCGACGCGAGGCGCCAAGGCATAGCGCTTGCCATCGATTTCCGTCTCAGTGGCGCCTTCGGGGCATTCGCGGCAGGCCACGCGTGGCTCGGCTTCTTCGAGAACTTCGTCATCGTTGCCGCGAGTCACCTTCTCGATGAACCAGGGGGAAACCTGGAAGCCGCCATTGGCTAGGACCGCATAGGCGTTGGTCATTTCCAGCGGGGTCAGAGAGGTGCTGCCCAGCGCCAGCGCCAGACCGTAGGGCAAGCGGTCCTCGTCGAAGCCGAAGCCCTCCAGGAACTCCAGGGTGTTGTCGAGTCCCAGGCGCTGCAGCACTCGTACCGTCACCAGGTTGCGCGATTTCGCCAAGGCCACGCGTAGCCGGGTCGGGCCGAGGAAGTCGCCGCTGGAGTTGGCCGGGCGCCAGATATCGCCGGCGTCGGGCATCACCACCGGGGCATCGTTGACGACGGTGGCGGCATTCATATTGCCATTCTGCAGCGCGGCCAGGTAAACGAAGGGCTTGAAGATGGAGCCCGACTGGCGCTGGGCCTGGGTGGCGCGATTGAACTTGCTGGCCTCGAAGCTGAAGCCGCCCTGCAAGGCGAGGATCGCCCCCGTATCCGGCTCCAGCACCACGATCGAGCCCTCGACATCGGGGCGTTGCGACAGCCGCCAACTGCCGTCGTCGCGCTGCAGGATGCGCACCAGGTCGCCGCGGCTAGCAATTTCCGCTGCCGAGGCAGGGGCTTCTTCGTGCCAGCGGGCGCTGTGGTAACGACCGGCCCAACTAAGGCCATCCCAATCCAGGGTCACGAGGTTGCCCTGGCGGGTCAGCACCTGCATTGCGCGGCCTTCGCTTTCCACCACGATGGCCGGCTGCAGTGGTCCGTAGCCGGGTGTGCGCTCGAGTACGCGTAGCCAGTTGCTGACATCGCCCTCGACGCCCGCGATCCGGGTCTGACTGCTCTGGGCCGCCTGGCGGGCGGTTTCCATGACTTCCGGCGATTCGGAGAGCTCTTCCTCGAGGCCACTCCGTTCGGTGCGTTCCTGGGCCTCGACCAGGCTCGCGGGAATGTCTTGCTGCTCGGGGCCACGCCAGCCATGGCGAGTGTCGTAGTCGATAAGCCCTTGGGTCAGGGCCTGGCTGGCGTAGGGCTGCAGATGGCTGTCCAGCGTGGTGTGGATGCGATAGCCGCCGGTATAGGCCTCCTCGCCATAGCGCTCCGTGGCGAACTGGCGGGCCATTTCCGCGACGTAGGGAGCATCGACCTCGACCTGCGCGGTAAAGCGGCGCGCGGTGATGGGGGCCGCTACGGCTTCCTCGTAGGTCGGTTGGTCGATGAAGTCCAGCTCGCGCATGCGATAGAGGATCCAGTTGCGGCGGATCAACGAGCGTTCGGGATTGGCGAGCGGATTGAAGGTCGAAGGCGCCTTGGGCAGGCCGGCAATCATCGCCTTCTGGGCCAGGGTCAGTTCGCCGAGAGGCCTGTCGTAATAGGTTTCAGCGGCGGCAGCGATGCCGTAGGCCCGGTTGCCGAGGAAGATCTTGTTGACGTAGAGCGAGAAGATCTCTTCCTTGGTCAATACCTGCTCCATCTGCAGGGCCAGCAGGATCTCGCGAATCTTGCGGGTGAAGGTGCGATCGAGCGTCAGCAGGTAGTTGCGTGCCACCTGCATGGTGATGGTGCTGCCACCGGATTGGATGTCACCGCCACTGGCGACCAGCTCGAAGGCGGCGCGGGCAATGCCTTTCGGGTCGACGCCGGGATGGTCGAAGAAGCTGCCATCCTCGGCCGCGAGCAGCGCCTGGACAAAGTCCTGGGGGATGGCCTCGAAGTTCACCGGCATGCGACGCTCTTCGCCGAATTCGCCGATCAACTTGCCGTCGCGGGTGAAAATCCTCAAGGGCGTATGCAGTTCGAAATCCTGCAGTTGACGAACGTCCGGCAGGCCCGGCGCGAAGTACAGGGCAGCGCCCACAACGGCCAGCACGCTGGCCGTACCAAGCGACAGGACGAGCCACACTGTCGAGATGACGAGCTTTCTGAAGAACTTCATGAAATAGCGGTATCCGTGATGGTCGGTAGCGTTACGGCGGCGATGAGCGGGATGATCCATCAAACTGCGTATTATAAGAACCCTGCGGGAGACTCACCAGCGTTGAAGCGGCAATCCCCCTACTATTATGTGAGTTCAGACAATATCATGTAACCTCTCATGCTGGGGATTAGGCAACATGGAACGTTAGAAGCAAGAAGGTAAGCGGCTAGCCGCATTTGATCACGCAGAGGTACTACCTTAGTGCGACTGAAAAGGTCCAGCAAAGGATTGATCGGAGTCGATATCACCTCGGCAACGGTCAAGTTGATCGAGCTCAAGCAGGCCGGTGCCCATTTCCAGGTAGACAGTTATGCCGTACGCCCCTTGCGTGAGGGGGTCGTGGTCGAGCGGCGTATCCGTGACATGGGGAACGTCGCCGAGGCGATCCGGCGTGCCGTCGAGCATGCTCGCCCCACCACGAACCAAGCCAGTGTCGCCGTGCCGGCCAGCGCGGCGATCACCAAGACGCTGACGCTACCCGCCTCGCTGAATGACAGCGAGATCGAGGCCCGTATCCAGCTTGAATCCGACAAGCATATCCCCTTTCCGTTCAGCGAAGTGGCGTTTGATTTTCAGCGCTTGGGGCTCAATGCCCGCTATGGCGACCAGCAGGACATCCTGCTGGTCGCCTGCCGTCAACAGGATGTCAGCCAGTTGACCGAAGCGTTGTTCCAGGCCGGCCTCGAGCCAGCGGCGGTGGATGTCGAAACCTTCGCCATGGAGCGCGCCTTCAGCGAACTGCGCCACCAGCTACCCCCATTGAGCGGAGACGACGACTGCGTGGCCCTGGTCGATGTCGGCGCCACCATGAACGCCTTCCATGTGCTCAGGCGCGGGCGCATCACTTACAGTCGCGACACCGTCTTCGGGGGGCGCCAGTTGACCGAAGAGATTCGCGGTCGCTATGGCTTGAGTCTCGAAGAGGCCGGACTGGCCAAGAAACGCGGCGGGCTACCCGAGGATTATCGCCACAACGTACTCGACCCCTTCGTCGACACCCTGGTGCAACAGATTGGGCGCTCCCTACAACTTTACTATACCGCTGGTCGCAAGCACGAGGTCAAGCGTCTGGTGCTGGCCGGTGGCTGCAGCGTGATCCCCGGGCTCAGCCATCGCCTGGCCCAGGAAAGCGGCATGGACGTGGTGATCGCCAACCCCTTCCAGCGCATGAAGGTCAATTCGCGAATCGATATCCATACCTTGTCGGGCGATGCCCCCGCGATGCTGACGGCCTGTGGCCTGGCGATGAGGGGGCGTGCATGACCATCGAGATCAACCTGCTGCCCTGGCGGGAGCGAGTGCGCGAACGGCGCAGCAAGCGCTTCTATCTGGCCCTGATGGTTGCCGCCGTGGTGGGGGTCGCCGCCGGTGCTGGCATGATCTACCACTATCAGGTGCAACTCGTCGCCCAGCAGCAACGCAATGAGCATATCCGTCAGCAGCTGGCGCGACTCGACGGCGATATTCGTTCGATCAGCGAGTATGAGGGCACGCACGAGCAGATGATGGAGCGCATCGAGATCTTCACCCGCCTGCAGCGCGGTCGGCCGCAGACGGTGCATGTCTTCAATCAGCTTACCGAGAGTCTCGAGGAGGGGGTTCATTACACGCGGCTGGCGCGGCAGGGCGATACCTTGCGCTTGACGGGGGTGGCCGAGAACAACCGCCAGGTTTCCGATCAGTTGCGTGCACTGGCCCGGGCTTCGGCGTTCGAGGTGCCAGTGCTTTCCGAAGTCGAGGCCGATGCGGGCCAGCAGCAGCGCCGCTTCAGCTTGAGCGTGACGCAGCGGCTATCGCCGAGTGAGGAGGCGCCATGAATTTCTCCGGGGAGTGGCGTCGCCTGCGCGAATTGGACTGGCGCGAGCTGGATATCAAGGAGGCTGGAGGCTGGCCCTGGTCGCTGCAACTCATTTGCTGCTTGCTGGTGCTGGGGCTGACCTTTGTCGGCATGCACTGGTACCTGGCCGCCCCCAAGGCCAAGGACCTCGCCGACGCCGAGCGGGAAGAGCGCGAGCTGATGCGAGACTATCGCCACAAGGCGGCGCAGGCAGCGAGCCTGCCGGTCATGCGCGATCAGGTCGCCGAACTGGAAGCGCGCATGAGCACCCTGCGCGAGATGTTGCCCACCGGTACCGAGATCCCTTCGTTGATCGACCATATCAGCGAGACGGCCATCGACAACCAATTGACAATCGACTTCATCCGCTTGCGCAGCCCCGTGGCGCAAGAGTTCTATATCGAGCAGCCTTTCGATATCCAGGTTCGGGGCGATTATCATCGTATCGCTTACTTCCTGGCCGGCGTCGCCGGCCTGCCGCGTATCGTCACCCAGCATGACTTCACCTTGGAGCCGGTCGACGGTCAGGGACAACTGCGCTTGTCGATGCTGGCGCAAACCTATCGCTATCGCCCGTCCGGCGGTGAGGATGCGAGACCATGATCCGACCGCTCCGGATGGCGGGAATCGCCTTGGCTGCCTTGCTGAGCGCCTGCGCCGATCCCGAACTCGATCAGCTGGACCGGGAACTGGCGTCATTGCGGGCCGACCCCGGTGAGCTGAGCATCCCGGCATTGCCCGAACTGCCCGACTATCGGAGGGTGTCTTATGACCATGCCGATGAGCGCAGCCCCTTCATGGCGCGCTTGCCGCAGGCCGAGGAAGCGCCGGCCGGATCCAGCGAACTGGCGCCGGACCTGTCGCGGCCGCGAGAGCCGTTGGAAGCCTATGTCCTGGAGTCGCTGGATCTGGTGGGCACGCTCGTCGTGGGTGGCCAGCGCTCGGCGCTGGTGCGTGCCCCGGATGGCAAGGTGCACCGCCTGACGACCGGCGACTATCTGGGCACCGATTTCGGACGTATCGTCAGCATCACCGCCACCTCGGTGCAACTGGTCGAGGTGGTGGCCACTGGGCAGGGCGGCTGGATCGAGCGCACGCGCAGCCTGACACTCGATGACGCATCAGACCGCCGTGGCTAACTCGACCACGGCACCGCAAGACGCAAGGGATGGATGACAATGCACAACGTGATTCGCGGCCTGGCCGCCGTGATGCTTGGCATGCTGCTGCCGCTTTCGGCCTGGGCGGCATCGACGCTCACCGAACTCGATTTTCAGCAGGGCAGCGGCGGCGAGCTCGAAGTGGACCTGCGCTTCAGCGGTGGCGTGCCGGAGGTGCGAGGCTACCGGTTGGACGCCCCCCCGCGACTGACCATCGACCTGATGGAGACGGCCAGCCAACTGGATCGTCGCCGTTATGACCTGGGCATCGGCGGGGTCGAGCACGTCACTACCCTGGCAGCTGGTTCGCGTACCCGTCTGGTGTTCAACCTCGACGGTCCGCTGCCCTACCGCACGCGTCAGGTAGGAGACCGCCTGCGCCTGGTCATCGGTGCCGGCAGTGGCGGAGAGGAGGCGACGACCGGCCAGTCCCGGACCGCTGCCGAGGCGCCGGCCCCGACAGCCAGCCGCCAGCCGAGTATCGAGGATATCGACTTTCGCCGTGGCGAAGACGACACCGGGCGGTTGATCGTCACCTTCGACCGTGCCGGCGTCGATTCGCGGGTGCGCGAGGTCGGCAATCGCATCGTCGCCGAACTGCGTGGCGTGCGGTTGCCGGCGGCGCTGGATCAGGTGCTGGATGTCACGGACTTCGGTACGCCGATACGGCGTATCACGCCGAGCCGCGACCGCGACGGGGTCACCCTGAGCCTGGAGGGCGAGGGCGAATTCGCCATGCTGTCCACCCACAGCGGTCGTCAGCTGGTGATCGAGGCGCAACCGGTCTCCCCAGCGGCCCGCGAGAGGCGCGAGCGCGAGCGGTTCCCCTATACCGGCGAACGGATCACCCTCAATTTCCAGGATATCGAGGTGCGCTCGGTGCTGGCGATCATCGCCGAATTCACCGGCCTCAACCTGGTCGCCAGCGACAGCGTCACCGGTAGCGTGACGTTGAACCTGCAGGACGTGCCCTGGGACCAGGCGCTCGACCTGGTGCTCAAGAGCCATGGTCTGGCCAGCCGCCAGGAGGGCAACGTCATCGTGGTGGCGCCGGCCGCGGAACTGGCCAATATCGAGCGCCAGGAGATCGAGGCGCGCACCCAGATGGAGACGCTGGCGCCGTTGACGACCGAGATGCTGCAGATTCGCTACGCCAAGGCGGCGGACCTGGCCGCGTTGCTGCGTGGCGAGAGTGGTCTCGGCCTGCTCACCGAGCGTGGGCGGGTCGCGGTGGATGTACGCACCAATACCCTGATGATCCAGGATACCGCCGCGCAACTGCAGGAAATCCGGCGCACCATCGAGCAGTTGGATGTCGCCGTGCGCCAGGTCCAGATCGAGGCGCGTATCGTCATCGCCCGCGACAGTGCCACCCGCGAGCTGGGCGTCAGGTGGGGCGCGTCTTCGACACGCGGCTTCCGCGAGCGGGAGCGTGCAGGCGATACGCTCAGCCCGCCCGAGGTCAATAACCTGGTGGACAATGTGGCCCGGGATCTCAATCCTCAGGGGTTGAGTCGGGCCCGCGGTGGCTTGGCCGTCGATATGGGCAGTGCGGACAACCCCCTGACCTCCTTTACCTTCGGCTACCTGTCCGGCGATATTCTGCTCGATCTCGAGCTGCGGGCGCTGGAGAGCGAGGGCAAGAGCCAGACGATTTCCCAGCCGCGGGTGATCACCGCCAACCAGCGCACCGCGGTGATCAAGCAGGGCACCGAGATTCCCTTCCAGGAAGCCACTTCCAGTGGTGCCACCAATGTGGAATTCAAGGAAGCGGTACTGTCGCTGGAGGTCACGCCGCAAATCACGCCGGACAACCGCATCGTCATGGATCTGGTGGTCAACAACGATGCCGTCGGTGAAGAATTCGCCGGTGTGCCCTCCATCGACACCAACCAGATCACGACCCAGGTGTTGGTCGACAACGGCGAGACCGTGGTGCTGGGCGGAATCCTGACCACCGAGCAGATCCGCAGCCTGTTCAAGACGCCCTTCTTCGGCGATCTGCCGGTGATAGGTAACCTTTTTCGCTATACCCAAGACTCCAATGAAAAGGTAGAGTTGCTGGTATTCATTACTCCCAGAATCATCGAGGACGGGCTGGCATTTCGCTGATGCAGGATCTTCCCAATCTTTTCCTGGTCGGGCCCATGGGGGCCGGCAAAAGTACCATTGGCCGTCTGCTGGCGGCCGAGCTTTCGCGCGATTTCGTCGATAGCGATCACGAAATCCAGGCTCGCTGTGGCGCCGATATCCCCTGGATATTCGATGTCGAGGGCGAGGCCGGCTTTCGCGAGCGCGAGCAGCAGATGGTCGACGAGCTCACTCAACGGCAGGGCGTCGTGCTGGCCACTGGCGGCGGGGCGGTCATGCGTGAAACCAACCGTCGCGCGCTGCGCGAGCGGGGCACCGTCATCTACCTTTACACCACCGTCGAGCAGCAGCTGAAGCGCACTGCCAAGGACCGCAATCGTCCCTTGTTGCAGGGGGGGAACCCCGAAGAGATTCTGCGTGCGATGTTTGCCAAGCGCGATCCCCTGTACCGTGCCACCGCCGACCTGATCGTTCGCACCGACCGCCGCGGCCCCCGCTCGGTGGTCGGCGAGATCGTGCGTCGTGTCAGCCGCCTGGTGGACCCACTGCAATGCAAGGCCTGACCATGTCACACGTTTCCGATGCCCCCGTCACCCTCAGCGTCGAGCTGGGCGAGCGCCGCTACCCGATCCACATCGGCCCCGCGCTGCTGGGCGATCCCGGCTGGCTCGAGCCGTACCTGGCCGGTCGCCAGGTGATGATCGTGACCAATGAAACCGTTGCGCCACTGTACCTGGAGCGCGTCAAGCAGGGGCTGTCCAGTGAGCTGGACGTGCGCGAGCTGGTACTGCCCGATGGCGAGCACACCAAGACGCTGGAGTCGGTGGCGACGATCTGGGATGCCCTGCTGGCCGCTGGTTTCAACCGCCGCTGTACCCTGGTGGCCCTGGGGGGCGGGGTGATCGGCGACATGGTGGGCTTTGCGGCGGCGTGTTATCAGCGTGGCGTGGCTTTCGTCCAGGTACCGACGACCCTGCTGTCGCAGGTCGATTCCTCGGTCGGCGGCAAGACCGGCGTCAATCATCCGCGTGGCAAGAACATGATCGGTGCCTTCTGGCAGCCGCGGGCCGTGCTGATCGACACCCAGACCCTGGCCACCCTGCCGCCGCGGGAGCTGTCCGCCGGCCTGGCCGAGGTGATCAAGTACGGCCTGATCCGTGATGCCGACTTCCTGGCGTGGCTGGAAGCGCAGATGACCGAGTTGCGCAATCTCGACGATGCGGCGCTGCGCGAGGCGATCTATCGCAGTTGCGCGCTCAAGGCCGCGGTGGTCGCCGAGGACGAGACCGAGCAGGGCGTGCGTGCCTTGCTCAACCTCGGGCACACCTTCGGACATGCCATCGAGGCGCACCAGGGCTATGGCGCCTGGCTGCATGGCGAGGCGGTAGGGACCGGCATGCTGATGGCTGCCGAGCTGTCGCGCCGCCTGGGCTGGCTCGACGAGGTGCAGGTCGCGCGGGTGCGCGCCATTGTCGATGCCGCTGGCCTGCCACGGGCCGCTCCCGCGAACATGTCGGCCGCTGATTTTCTCGAGGTCATGCGCCTGGACAAGAAGAATGTCGACAGCCGGCTGCGCCTGATTCTGCTGCGTGCGCTCGGCGACGCCTGCGTGCATGACGAAACGCCGGCCGACGAACTCACGGCGTTGCTGGAGGCGTTTCCGCGAGCCTGACACGCGTCGAGACCAGTGATCGTGCTGACAATACGCATTGAGACGACAAAATGGCGCCTTCCCTAGGGGAGGCGCCATTTTTTTATTCTGCGTGAGCTTGGCTCTCGTCGCCTGCCAACTTCGGAAATCAGCATGCCTTATGCATGATCTGCATGGGAGAAAGGCTTAATATTAGACCAAAGTCTAGCGCGCTGAGCGGCGGGCGCTGGCATGTGCCAAGTCCTTGACCTGGCACGTCTTTTTATCAAGATGTTGAGCTAACAGTCAGATTTTCGGAGGTTTTTGGGACGAGGGGTGCTGCGGGGAATTGCGTGAAGGCAACTGCCTGGCTATGCTGTACGACCTTTTTCGCGCCAGAAACTGGCCGCCTGATGGCCAGGAAAATAAAAAAATTAACAAAATAGAATAGCACTGATTTTTTCTGGATACAAGACATCGTTTTCTGTGAGGCACGCCCATGATGAGAGGTCTCCACCAGCCTGGCGAATTTCGCGACAACTGTGGCTTCGGCCTGATCGCCCATATGGAAGGGCGGGCCAGCCATGATCTGTTGAAAACCGCCATCGAATCGCTGACCTGCATGACCCACCGTGGTGGCATCGCCGCCGACGGCAAGACGGGCGACGGCTGTGGCCTGCTGTTGAAGATGCCCACCGGCTTCATGCGGGCCGTGGCCCGTGAGGCGCTGGGGGTCGAGCTGGGCAACGGGTTCGCCGTGGGCAGCATCTTCCTGCCCGACGACGACGCTCGCGAGGCGTATGCCCGCGAAGTGTTGGAGACCGAGCTGAGCGCGCGCGGCCTGACCGTCCATGGTTGGCGCGACGTGCCCATCGATGCCAGTGTCTGTGGCCCCATGGCGCTGGACTGCCTGCCGCGCATCCGCCAGATCTTCGTCGAGGCCGGTGACGACCGCCTCGAGGCCAAGCTCAATGTCGACCTGTTCATGGCGCGTCGCCGGGCCGAGGAGCAACTGCGCAACGAGGAAGACTTCTATGTCTGCTCGCTGTCGACCAAGGTGCTGTCCTACAAGGGCCTGATGATGCCCGTGGACCTGCCGACCTTCTATCACGATCTGGGCGACGAGCGTCTGGAAACCGCCATCTGCGTCTTCCACCAGCGCTTCTCCACCAATACCGCACCGCGCTGGCCGCTGGCGCAGCCGTTCCGCTTCCTTGCCCATAACGGTGAAATCAACACCATCGAGGCCAACCGCGGCTGGGCCAACTCGCGCAAGGAAAATTTCGTCAACGAGCTGTTGCCCGACCTCACCGAGCTCGACGAGATCGTCAATACCACCGGTTCGGACTCCTCGAGCATGGACAACATGCTGGAAGTGTTGATGACCGGCGGCATGGATATCTACAACGCCATTCGCATGATGGTGCCGCCGGCCTGGCAGAACGTCGAGACGATGGACAGCGACCTGCGTGCCTTCTACGAATACAACTCCATGCACATGGAGCCGTGGGACGGCCCGGCCGGCATGGTCATGACCGACGGGCGCAACGCCGTGTGCATGCTCGACCGCAATGGCCTGCGCCCGGCGCGCTGGGTGATCACCCGGAACGGCTATATCACCCTGGCGTCCGAGATCGGCACGTACGGCTATCGGCCCGAAGACGTGGTGGCCAAGGGGCGCGTGGGCCCGGGGCAGGTGCTGGGCGTGGACATCGAGACCGGTGAGGTCCTGCATACCCGGGACATCGACAACCGTCTGAAGGCGGCCTTCCCCTACAAGCGCTGGCTCAAGGATCGCGCCAATTACCTGGAGTCGGCGTTGACCGAGCTGGCACGCTTCCAGCCCATGGGGACCGACGAGCTGAACATCTACCAGAAGATGTTCCAGATCAGCTTCGAGGAGCGCGATCAACTGCTGCGCCCGCTGGCCGAGAGCGGCCAGGAGGCGGTGGGCTCGATGGGCGACGACACCCCGATGGCGGTGCTGTCGCGTCACCATCGGCTGCTGACCGATCACTTCCGCCAGAAGTTCGCCCAGGTCACCAACCCGCCGATCGACCCGCTGCGCGAGGCGATCGTGATGTCGCTGGAGACCTGCTGCGGCGCCGAATTGAACGTCTTCGAGGCGACCCCGGATCACGCCCATCGCCTGATCCTGACCACGCCGGTCCTGTCGCCGCGCAAGTTCACCGCGCTGGTCAGCCAGGACGATCCGGCCTTCGCCAGCTATCGCCTGTCGCTGGCCTATGATCCCGCCGAAGTCGGTCTCAAGCAGGCACTGCTGGCGCTGTGTCAGCAGGCCGAAGAAGCGGCGAGAAGCGGCAAGGTGATCCTGGTGCTGTCCGACGCCGATCTCGAAAAAGGCAAGTTGCCGATCCATGCGGCACTGGCGGTGGGCGCGATCCACCATCACCTGGGCCGCAAGGCGTTGCGGCCGCGGGTCAACCTGGTGGTCGAGACCGGCTATGCCCGCGATGCCCACCAGATGGCGGTGCTGTTCGGCGTCGGCGCCACCGCGGTCTATCCCTACCTGGCCTACCAGGTGATGGCCGACATGCATCGCACCGGCGAACTGGTCGGCAACCCGGCGGACGCCCGCGAGAACTACCGCAAGGGGCTGCAGAAGGGGCTCTACAAGATCCTGTCCAAGATGGGGATCTCGACGCTCGCTTCCTATCGCGGCTCGCAACTGTTCGAGGCGGTGGGCCTGCATTCCGAAGTGATGGACATGTGCTTTACCGGCATGGCCTCGCGTATCGAGGGCGCCGGTTTCGCCGAGCTGCAGATGCAGCAGGAGCTGCTGGCCCGCGACGCCTGGATCCCGCGCAAGGGGCTGTATCAGGGCGGCCTGGTCAAGTACGTGCACAATCACGAATACCATGCCTACAACCCGGATGTGGTCATGACCCTGCAACAGGCGGTGCAGCAGGGCGACTATGCCAAGTGGAAGAAATTCGCGGCGCTCGTCAACGAGCGCCCGGTGGCGACCATCCGCGACCTGCTGAAGCTCAAGCCGGCGCCCGAGCCCATTGCGTTGGAAGAGGTCGAGGGTGTCGAGGAGCTGCTGCCGCGCTTCGACAGCGCCGGGATGTCGCTCGGTGCGCTGTCGCCGGAGGCCCATGAGGCGCTGGCGCAGGCCATGAACGAAGCCGGGGGGCGTTCCAACTCCGGTGAGGGCGGGGAGGATCCGGCCCGCTATGGCACCATCAGAAGCTCCAAGATCAAGCAGATCGCCTCCGGGCGCTTCGGCGTGACGCCGGCTTACCTGGTCAATGCCGAGGTCCTGCAGATCAAGGTCGCCCAGGGCGCCAAGCCCGGCGAGGGCGGCCAGTTGCCGGGCGGCAAGGTCAACGAGCTGATCGCGCGGCTGCGCTATTCGGTGCCCGGCGTGACCCTGATCTCGCCGCCGCCGCATCATGACATCTACTCCATCGAGGATCTGGCGCAGCTGATCTTCGATCTCAAGCAGGTCAACCCGGATGCCCAGGTCTCGGTCAAGCTGGTTTCCGAACCGGGCATCGGCACCATCGCCACCGGCGTGGCCAAGGCCTATGCCGACCTGATCACCGTCTCCGGCTACGACGGGGGCACCGCGGCGAGCCCACTGACCTCGATCAAGCACGCCGGCAGCCCGTGGGAACTGGGCCTGCCCGAGGTGCATCAGGCGCTGCGCATCAACGGCCTGCGCGACAAGATTCGCCTGCAGACCGACGGCGGCTTGAAGACCGGCCTCGACGTGGTCAAGGCGGCGATTCTCGGTGCCGAGAGCTTCGGTTTCGGTACCGCGCCGATGGTGGCGCTGGGCTGCAAGTACCTGCGCATCTGTCATCTCAACAACTGCGCCACCGGCGTCGCCACTCAGCACCAGTACCTGCGCGACGAGCATTTCCGTGGCACCGTGGACATGGTCAAGCACTACTTCCGCTTCATTGCCGAGGAAGTCCGCGAGCTGATGGCCATGCTCGGCGTGCGCAAGTTGACCGACCTGATCGGGCGGACCGATCTGCTCGAGGTCATCGAGGGCCAGACCAGTGCCCAGCGCAAGCTCGACCTGAGCGCGCTGCTCACCAACGACTTCGTGCCCGCGGAGGCGCCGCAGTTCTGTCGGGTCAGTCGCAACGTGCCGCATGACCCGGGTGCCAAGAACAAGGAGGTGCTGGACGCCTTGCTGCCCGCCATCGAGGCCCGGTCCGGTGGCGAGTTCACGTTCACCATCACCAACTGCGACCGCTCGGTGGCGGCGCTGACCTCGGGGGCCATCGCCAAGCGCTATGGCGAGGCCGGCCTGGAGGAGGCGCCGATCACCGCGCGCTTCACCGGCGTGGCCGGCCAGAGTTTCGGGGTCTGGAACGCCTGTGGCCTCAACCTCTATCTCGAGGGCGATGCCAACGACTATGTCGGCAAGGGCATGAATGGCGGCCAGATCGTCATCGTGCCGCCGCGGGCCAGTACCTTCGATAGCCACAAGACGGCGATCATCGGCAACACCTGCCTGTATGGCGCCACCGGCGGCAAGCTGTTCGCCGCCGGTACTGCCGGCGAGCGCTTCGGGGTGCGCAATTCCGGTGCGACCGCGGTCATCGAGGGCGCCGGCGACCACTGCTGCGAGTACATGACCGGCGGCCTGATCTGCGTGCTCGGCGAGACCGGCGTCAACTTCGGTGCCGGCATGACCGGTGGCTTCGCCTATGTGCTCGACGAGGACCGTACCTTCGTCGACAAGTACAACCACGAACTGGTGGAGATCCAGCGGATCAACACCGAGGCCATGGAGGCCTACCGGCGCCACCTGCGGGAGATCGTCGAGGAGTACGTCGCCGAGACCGGCTCCAAGCGCGGCGAGGCGATTCTCGAGGACTTCAGCGACTTCATCCGCCACTTCTGGCTGGTGAAGCCCAAGGCCGCGAGTCTTGGCAGTCTGTTAGCCGAATCCCGCCGGCGGCCCGAGTAAGCCCGACGTACCCGTTTTCGAGGAGAGACGACGACCATGGCAAACCGTCTGAGCAACGATTTTCAGTTCATCGATGTGGGGCGCCAGGACCCGCACAAGAAGGAAGCGCGTACCCGGGCCAAGGAATTCGCCGAGATCTACGAGCCGTACAAGCCCCAGGAAGCGGCCGGCCAGTCGCATCGTTGCCTGGAGTGCGGCAACCCCTACTGCGAATGGAAGTGTCCGGTCCACAATTACATTCCCAACTGGCTGAAGCTGGTCAGCGAGGGCAATATCCTCGAGGCCGCCGAGTTGTCGCATCGCACCAACTCGCTGCCCGAGGTATGCGGCCGGGTGTGCCCCCAGGATCGCCTCTGCGAGGGCGCCTGCACGCTCAATGACGGCTTCGGCGCGGTGACCATCGGCTCGGTGGAGAAGTACATCACCGACACCGCCTTCGCCATGGGCTGGCGCCCGGACATGTCCCAGGTGACCTGGACCGACAAGCGCGTGGCGGTCATCGGTGCCGGTCCGGCCGGGCTGGGCTGCGCCGATATCCTGGTGCGCAACGGTGTGAAGCCGGTGGTGTTCGACAAGTACCCGGAAATCGGTGGCCTGCTGACCTTCGGCATCCCCGAGTTCAAGCTCGAGAAGCACGTCATGGAGCGCCGCCGCGCGGTGTTCGAGGAGATGGGCGTGGAATTCCGCCTGGGTGTCGAGATCGGCAAGGATCAGTCCTTCGAGGCGCTGCTCGAGGAGTACGATGCAGTATTCCTGGGCATGGGCACCTACAAGTACATGAAAGGGGGCTTTCCCGGCGAGGACCTGCCCGGCGTGCACAAGGCGCTCGACTATTTGATCGCCAACGTCAATCACTGCCTGGGGTTCGAGAAGGACCCGGCCGACTATGTGTCGCTGGAAGGCCAGCGCGTGGTGGTGCTGGGTGGCGGCGACACCGCCATGGACTGCAACCGTACCGCGATCCGTCAGCGTGCCGCGAGCGTGACCTGTGCCTATCGCCGCGACGAGGAGAACATGCCGGGCTCCAAGCGCGAAGTGGCCAATGCTCGTGAGGAAGGCGTCGAGTTCCTGTTCAACCGCCAGCCGGTGGCGGTGATCGGCGAGGACAGGGTCGAAGGCGTCAAGGTGGTGCGCACGCGACTCGGCGAGCCCGACGAGAACGGCCGCCAGCGCCCCGAGGTGGTGCCGGGCTCCGAGGAGATCCTGCCCGCCGACGCGGTGATCATCGCCTTTGGCTTCCAGCCCAGCGACATCGAGTGGTTCGCGCCCAACGACATCGCCGTCGACGAGCGCGGCCGGGTCACGGCCCCGGAGCACGGCGCCTACGCCTTCCAGACCAGCAACGAGAAGATCTTTGCCGGCGGCGACATGGTGCGCGGCTCCGACCTGGTGGTCACCGCCGTCTACGAAGGCCGCCAGGCCGGCGAAGGCATCCTGGATTATCTGGGGGTGTAACCCCCGCCGCGAGCCACGGGCTGCGAGCCTCGAGCAGGGCGGAGTGATCATCCTGCTCGAGGCTCGAGGCTCGCAGCTCGCAGCTCGCAGCCCGAAGCTGCGCGTCGCGCTCGAAATTGAGCCGTTAGCCTATCTCTGCTACTCTGTCGTCCCATCCTGGCGCGGTTTCCTGCGGCGCCTTCTGATCACGTTTCGACAGGTTTTCCATGACACGATATATCTTCGTGACCGGCGGCGTTGTGTCCTCTCTCGGCAAGGGCATCGCGTCCGCTTCGCTGGCGGCGATTCTCGAGGCGCGCGGCCTCAAGGTCACCATGCTCAAGCTGGATCCGTACATCAACGTCGATCCGGGCACCATGAGCCCCTTCCAGCATGGCGAGGTATTCGTCACCGAAGACGGCGCCGAGACCGACCTCGACCTGGGCCACTACGAACGCTTCATCCGCACCAAGATGACCCAGGGCAACAACTTCACCACCGGTCGTGTCTATGAGCACGTGCTGCGCAAGGAGCGCCGTGGCGATTACCTGGGCGGTACCGTGCAGGTGATCCCGCACATCACCGACGAGATCAAGCGCCGCGTCTATGCCGGCGGCGAAGGGTTCGATGTGGCGCTGGTGGAGATCGGCGGCACGGTGGGCGATATCGAATCGCTGCCGTTTCTCGAATCGATTCGCCAGATCAGAAGCGAGTTGGGTGCCAATCACGCCATTTTCATGCACCTCACGCTGGTGCCCTATATCAAGACCGCCGGCGAAACCAAGACCAAGCCGACCCAGCACAGCGTCAAGGAACTGCGCTCGATCGGGATTCAGCCGGACATCCTGATCTGTCGCAGTGAGGTCGAGCTCGAGGAGAGCGAGCGGCGCAAGATCGCGCTGTTCACCAACGTCGAGGAGCGCGCCGTGGTGCCGCTGCAGGATGCCGACACCATCTACCGCATTCCGCTGATGCTCCACGAGCACGGTCTCGACGAGATCGTCTGCGACAAGCTGCGACTCGAGGCTGGCGAAGCCGACCTGTCCGAGTGGATCCGCGTGCTGGATGCCAAGCTCAATCCGCTGAAGTCGGTCAACATCGCCATGGTCGGCAAGTACATGGAGCTGCTCGACGCCTACAAGTCGCTCAACGAGGCGTTGATCCACGCCGGTATCCAGAGCCGGATCAAGATCAATGTCGACTATATCGACTCCGAGGACATCGAGCGTCACGGCACCGAACGCCTGGCGGGAAAAGACGCCATCCTGGTGCCCGGCGGCTTCGGCGAGCGCGGTGTGGAAGGCAAGATCGCCACCGCCCGCTATGCCCGTGAGAACGGCGTGCCCTATCTCGGTATCTGCCTGGGCATGCAGGTGGCGGTGATCGAGTTCGCTCGCCACCTGGCCGGTTGGGCCGATGCCGACTCCACCGAGTTCACACGCGATACCCAGCATCCGGTGATCGGGTTGATCACCGAATGGATCAACGCCGAGGGCAAGATCGAGCTGCGCGACGAGGCCTCCGACCTGGGCGGAACCATGCGTCTCGGCGGCCAGGTCTGTCATCTCAAGGCCGGCACCAAGGCGCATGAGGCCTATGGTGCCGATGAAATCGTCGAGCGTCATCGTCACCGTTTCGAGGTCAATAACCAGTTCATCGACGAGCTCGAGAAGGCCGGGTTGGTGGTCTCGGGCAAGAGCGTCGACCAGTCGCTGGTGGAAATGATCGAGTTGCCGGATCATCCTTGGTTTGTGGCCTGCCAGTTCCATCCGGAATTCACCTCCACGCCGCGCGACGGCCACCCGCTGTTCACCGGTTTCGTCAGTGCAGCGCTGGAGCACAAGAATGTGCGGGCTCGCCAACATGCCCAGGCCCAACCGCAGGGCTGAGGAGACTGCATGCAAGATCAGGAGAAAGTCATCGAATTCGCCGGCCTCGAAGCCGGCAATTCATTGCCGTTGGCGCTGTTCGGCGGCATGAATGTGCTGGAATCCCGCGACATGGCCCTGGAGGTCGCCGAGGCCTATGTCGAGGTGACCGGCAAGCTCGGCATGCCCTATGTGTTCAAGGCCAGCTTCGACAAGGCCAATCGCAGCTCGATCCACTCCTTCCGTGGTCCCGGGCTGGAAAAGGGTCTGGAGATCCTGGCCGAGGTCAAGTCGCGCTTTGGGGTGCCGATCTTGACCGATGTCCATGAGCCGTGGCAGGCCGGGCCCGTTGCCCAGGTGGCCGATATCATCCAGTTGCCGGCCTTTCTGGCGCGCCAAACCGACCTGGTGGTGGCCATGGCCGAGACCGGCGCGGTGATCAATATCAAGAAGCCGCAGTTCCTGGCGCCTCAAGAGATGCGCCATATCATCAAGAAGTGCGAGGAAGCCGGCAACCGGCGCCTGATCCTCTGCGAACGGGGATCGAGCTTCGGTTACAACAACCTGGTGGTCGACATGCTCGGCTTCGGCGAGATGAAGCAGACCGGCTATCCACTGTTCTTCGACGTCACCCACTCGCTGCAGCGTCCCGGTGGCCGTTCCGACAGTGCGGGAGGGCGCCGGGCCCAGGTCGCCGAGCTGGCGCGGGCGGGGGTCGCCGTGGGCCTCGCCGGGCTGTTTCTCGAGGCCCATCCCGACCCGGAAAATGCCAAGTGCGATGGTCCCTGCGCCCTGCCGCTGGACAGGCTGGAGCCCTTCCTGACCCAGTTGAAAGCCCTCGATGACCTGGTCAAGGGCTTCCCTGCACTGGAGATTTCTTGAGCGGAGCCGTGAACTCTCGACTCAATCGATATCAACGCTGACTCAATAGGACGACACACGATGACCAAGATTGTCGATATCCGCGCCCTCGAGGTGCTCGACTCCCGCGGCAACCCCACCGTTCAGGCCGAGGTCATTCTCGAAGACGCTGCCAAGGGCGTCGCCTGCGCGCCCAGCGGTGCTTCCACCGGTTCACGAGAGGCCCTGGAGCTGCGCGACGGTGACAAGTCCCGCTATCTGGGCAAGGGCGTGCTAAAGGCGGTGGAGGCCGTCAACGGCCAGATTCGCGAGCGGCTCATGGGCATGGACGCGCTCGACCAGCGCGGCCTCGACACCGCCATGCTGGAGCTCGATGGCACCGACAACAAGGCCAACCTCGGCGCCAACGCCATCCTCGCGGTGTCGCTGGCCGCCGCCAAGGCTGCCGCCCAGTCCCAGGGGGTCGAGCTCTACGCCCATATCGCCGAGCTTTACGGCCAGCCGGGGCAATACTGCATGCCGGTGCCGATGATGAACATCCTCAACGGTGGCGAGCACGCCGACAACAATGTCGATATCCAGGAATTCATGGTCCAGCCGGTGGGCGCTTCGAGTTTCCGGGAAGCGTTGCGCATGGGGGCCGAGATCTTCCATACCCTGAAGAAGGTGCTGTCGGCCCGTGGCCTGTCCACCTCGGTGGGCGATGAGGGCGGTTTCGCCCCTAACCTGGCATCCAATGCCGAGGCCCTGGAAGTGATCAAGCAGGCCGTCGCGGACGCTGGCTATGCCCTGGGCAAGGACGTGACCCTGGCACTCGACTGCGCCTCGAGCGAGTTCTACAAGAATGGCCAGTACGACCTGGCCGGCGAGGGCAAGTCCTACGATGCCAGTGGCTTCGTCGATTATCTCGCCGAGCTGTGTGAAGCCTACCCGATCGTGTCGATCGAAGACGGTATGGACGAGTCCGACTGGGCCGGCTGGAAGGCGCTGACCGACAAGCTGGGCGATCGTGTGCAGCTCGTCGGCGACGACCTGTTCGTCACCAATACCCGAATCCTCAAGCGCGGTATCGATGAGCGGATCGGTAACTCCATCCTGATCAAGTTCAACCAGATCGGCTCGCTGTCCGAAACCCTGGATGCCATCAAGATGGCTCAGGATGCCGGCTTCACCGCGGTGATCTCGCATCGCTCCGGCGAGACCGAGGACACCACCATCGCCGACCTGGCCGTGGCCACCTCCGCCGGCCAGATCAAGACCGGCTCGCTGTGCCGCTCCGATCGGGTCGCCAAGTACAACCGTCTGCTGGTGATCGAACAGCAACTGGGCGACAAGGCGAGCTATCCGGGCCTGGCCGCCATCAAGGGACAGGGCTGAGTTCACTCTCCCGGTGAAGGCGCGTCGGCGCCTTCACCGCCTTTCCGGGCATCATCTCTGCGCTGGCTTCCTGCGCTGTGGCTCTCGTCTGCCGGGCCAGTGCCCCTGAGGCGAGGTGACTGTAGGCGATCTCTTCAATTCTTGTAAGACATTTCCTACATTTGCACGGCGAAGTTGGCTATCTTGATCAAAAAACAACCAGCTCTTGGCGCAATGACTTTTTGTATCTCATTGATTATAAAGAGGTGTAAACAGCTCCTCAGCAGGCGGGATAACTGCTGAGGTGAGATGCCCCCGCTTGAGAAGTCTTGCGTAGCTGCCACAATGACGTTGGGATTTGGAGAGGCGAGGAGCGCTTTTCCGGCAGGATGCAACGGGATGCTAGTCGTGGTGCGCCGGGTGTGGCAGGACGTCGCCTCCTGGCAAGGAAGTCACCGTAGGAGTCGAGCAGAGGGACCTGCTCAAGGGAATGGCTGGGAGCGGGCGACCTTCGGGTCGCCTTTTTCATGGCGGTTAATACAAGAAACGCCGAATGTCGTGGACATTCGGCGTTTCTTGTATCTTGCTGCCAGGATCACGTATCCAAAAGGAAACGCTTGCCTGCATCGACGAGCAGGGTGAGGCGCAACGCAGCGATTCACCCGCAGGCATTGGGGCACGTTTCTTCAGCGTTCCAGGTATTCCAGCTTGCCAGGCTTGCCATCCCACTCCTCGGCATCGGCCGGCGGGTCCTTCTTCTCGGCGATATTCGGCCACACTTCGGCAAGCTCGGCATTCAGCTCGATGAAGGCCTTCTGGTCATCCGGCAATTCATCTTCGGAGAAGATCGCTTCGGCAGGGCACTCCGGCTCGCACAGGGCGCAGTCGATACACTCGTCGGGATGAATGACCAGGAAGTTGGGCCCTTCATAGAAGCAGTCCACCGGACACACTTCGACGCAGTCGGTGTACTTGCACTTGATGCAGTTTTCTGTGACGACGAATGTCATGGGGTCTCCCTCGGTCGTGATCGGCGCGGCGATGCTGACGCGCCGACACCTGGGTAAGCTGGGTTATAAGTGGCAGGAGTATTATAAGCCGCTATTCTAATGGCGCCACATTCTAGTCGCGCCACCGAGGCCTGGGCAAGCCGCTGCCCCGGCCGGCTCCAGACCGTTTTGGCATGCTCTCATGCCGTCATTCTTACCGTCTTGGTCAATCCTGGTGCCCGAGAGTGCCTGAACCGCCATCAGAGTGCCTCACGCCAGCTATAGAGCAGTTCCAGCGCCTGACGCGGGCTGATGGTGTCGACATCGAGCGATGCCAGCTCGTCGAGCAGCGGGTGCGGTGCGCTGGCGAACAGGTCCGTCTGCTGAGGGACCGCGGTTGGCTCTCCCCAGCGACTGCTCTGGTCGACCTCCTGCTGTTCGAGTACGGCCAGCTTCTCGCGGGCACGGGCGATCACTGCCTGGGGGACGCCGGCGAGCTGGGCGACTTGCAGGCCGTAGCTCTGGCTCGCCGGGCCTTCCTCCACGCGATGCATGAACACGATGCCATCCTTGTGCTCGGCGGCGGTGAGGTGGACGTTGGCCACCCCTTCGGCCTGCTCGGCCAGCGCCGTCATCTCGAAGTAGTGCGTGGCGAACAGGGTAAAGGCCCGTGAACGCGTCAGGTGCTCGGCGCTGGCCCAGGCCAGCGACAGGCCATCGAAGGTGCTGGTGCCGCGACCGATCTCATCCATCAATACCAGGCTGTGATCGGTGGCATTGTGCAGGATGCTGGCGGTCTCGGTCATCTCGACCATGAAGGTCGAGCGGCCACCGGCCAGGTCATCGCTGGAGCCGATGCGGGTGAAGATGCGATCCACCGGACCGATCTCGGCGCTGTCCGCCGGCACGAAGCAACCGGTATGAGCGAGCAGAGTGATCAGCGCCGCCTGGCGCATGTAAGTCGACTTGCCGCCCATGTTGGGGCCCGTGATGACCAGCATCCGCCGCCGGTCATCCAGCACCAGGTCGTTGGGCACGAACGGCGCCTCGCTGACCTGCTCGACCACCGGGTGACGGCCACCGCGGATCTCGAGGCCCGGGGTTTCGGCGAGTCGCGGGCAGACGAAATCCAGCGACTGGGCGCGTTCGGCGAAGGCTGCCAGCACATCCAGGGTGGCCAGCGAACGCGCCGTGGCCTGCAGCGCGTCGAGCTCGGCGTTCAGGGTGTCGAGCAGGCTCTCGTAGAGCAGTTTCTCGCGGGCCAGGGCGCGGGACTTGGCCGACAGGGCCTTGTCCTCGAACTCCTTGAGCTCGGGAATGATGAAGCGTTCGGCGTTCTTCAGCGTCTGGCGACGGATGTAATCGCTGGGTGCCTCGCGCGCCTGGGCGCGGGGAATCTCGATATAGTAGCCATGCACCCGGTTGTAGCCGACCTTGAGGCCGGAGAGGCCGGTACGTTCGCGCTCGCGGGTTTCGAGGCTGACCAGATAGTCGCCGGCATGTTCGGCCAGGCCGCGCATTTCATCGAGCTCGGCATCGAAGCCCGGCGCGATCACCCCGCCGTCGCGGATCACCACCGGCGGGTTGTCGACCAGGCCGCGGGTCAGGGTGTCGGCGAGTCCGGGGTAGGGATGGATATGGCGCCGCAGTTCATCCAGCGTCGAGCCCTCGGCGAGGCCGGCCAGGTCCTCCTGCAGGGAGGGCAGGGCATTGAGGGCATCGCGCAGGCGCGCCAGGTCACGAGGACGGGCGCTGCGCAGCGCCACGCGCGCGAGGATACGCTCGATATCGCCGATATGCTTGAGATTGTCGCGCAGCGTGACGAAGAACTCATCGTCGAGCAGCAATTGCACGGCCGCCTGGCGTGCGCTGACCTGGGCATGGTCGCGCAGCGGCCGGTTCAGCCAGCGTTTCAGCAAGCGCGAACCCATGGCGGTGGCGGTGGTGTCGAGCACGCTGGCCAGGGTGTTGTCGGTGCCGCCGCCGAGGTTGATGTCGATCTCCAGGTTGCGGCGGCTGGCGGCGTCGATGACCACCGCGTCGTCGCGACTCTCCACGCCGATGGCGGTGACATGCGGCAGCCGCGAGCGCTGGGTATCGCGGGCGTAGTCGATCAATATCCCGGCGGCGGTGATGGCGCCTTCCAGGTGCGCGCAGCCGAAGCCGCGCAGGTCCTGCACCTGGAACTGGTCGCACAGGGTACGGGTGGCGGCCTCGAGATCGAACAGCCAGTCGCTCTGGCGTCGCAGGCCGCTGCGGCCCGCCAGTGCCGGAGGCAAGTCCAGGCCGTCGGCGACCAGCACTTCGGCGGGGTCGAGGCGCTGCACCTCGGCCAGCATCTCGGCTTCGCCTTCGACTTCCAGCACGCTGAAGCGGCCGCTGGAGAGTTCCAGCCAGGCGATGCCCCAGTGCGCGGCCTGCGCATGCAAGGCGACCAGCAGGTTGTCGCGGCGGGCGTCGAGCAGCGCTTCGTCGTAGAGGGTGCCGGGGGTGACGATGCGCACCACCTTGCGTTCCACCGGGCCCTTGGCGAGTGCCGGATCGCCGATCTGCTCGCAGATCGCCACCGATTCGCCGGCCTTGACCAGCCGTGCCAGGTAGCCTTCCGCACTATGGTAGGGCACGCCAGCCATGGGGATCGGCTTGCCCGCCGATTGGCCGCGCTGGGTCAAGGTGATGTCGAGCAGGGCGGCGGCGCGCTTGGCGTCGTCGAAGAACAGCTCATAGAAATCGCCCATGCGATAGAAGAGCAGTACGTCCGGGTGCTCGCGCTTGATCTTCAGGAACTGGCTCATCATCGGTGTGTGCTGGGCACTGGCCTGGGACATGGGCGTCCTTGTATCCATGGAATCGTCTCGCGGCTGAGTCTGCATTCGGCTGCAAAAGGCATTATTCTACGCCCATGAGTGCGCCGCGTCAGGATCACCCTCAGCCAAAGAGGAGCACGCATGCCCGTGTCCACGCGAAACCTGAACGATCTCGATCTGACCTCGCTCAGTGAGCGCCTGGGGCAGCAGTGTCGCGCCCGGGGCGTCCATGTCACCGCCGCCGAGTCCTGTACCGGCGGTGAGGTGGCCAGTGCCATCACCGCCGTCGCCGGGAGTTCCGACTACTTCGAGACCGGGTACGTGACCTACGCCAATGGCGCCAAGACCCGGTTGCTGGGGGTGCCGGAAGCCATGCTCGAGGCCCATGGTGCCGTCAGTCGTGAAGTCGTCGAGGCCATGGTCGCCGGCGCCTGTCGCGACAGCGGCGCCCAGTGGGGCGTGGCCATCAGTGGCGTGGCCGGGCCGGGAGGTGGCAGCGATGCCAAGCCGGTCGGCACGGTGTGGTTGGCCTGGGGCGATGCCGAGCGCCAGGACGCCGAATGCCGGCACTTCCCGGGCGATCGTCGCGCAGTGCGTGAGCAGGCGGTGCGGGAGGCGCTGATCGGGTTGATCATGCGTCTCGACGCGACCTGAAAAATTCGCCATACTGCCCCTTATCAAACTACTGTGTAGTCATACAGTGCTTGGCTCGCTGCCCCGGCCGTGTCGATAGCGATCCCAGCGTAGCGTTTCTTCCCGTTTTTCGAGACTTCAGGAGGCCATCGATGGCACAGGACGACAACCGTTCCAAGGCGCTGAATGCCGCCCTTTCGCAGATCGAGCGTCAATTCGGCAAGGGCACCGTGATGCGCCTGGGCGATACCCCGCGGGTGGTGATGCCTTCGGTTTCCACCGGCTCGCTGGGGCTGGATATCGCACTCGGGATCGGCGGCCTGCCCTATGGCCGGGTGGTGGAGATCTTCGGTCCCGAGTCCTCGGGCAAGACCACCCTGACCCTGTCGGTGATCGCGCAGGCCCAGAAGCAGGGCAAGACCTGTGCCTTCATCGATGCCGAACACGCGCTCGATCCGAGCTACGCCGAGAAGCTCGGCGTCAACCTCGACGATCTGCTGGTGTCACAGCCGGATACCGGTGAGCAGGCGCTGGAGATCTGCGACATGCTGGTGCGCTCCGGCGGCGTCGATGTGATCATCATCGACTCGGTGGCGGCGCTGACCCCGCGCGCCGAGATCGAGGGCGAGATGGGCGACTCTCACGTCGGCCTGCAGGCGCGCCTGATGTCGCAGGCGCTGCGCAAGATCACCGGTCACATCAAGAACGCCAACTGCATGGTGGTGTTCATCAACCAGATCCGCATGAAGATCGGGGTGATGTTCGGCAGCCCCGAGACCACCACCGGTGGTAATGCCCTGAAGTTCTACTCCAGCGTGCGCCTGGACATCCGGCGCACCG
Organism: Litchfieldella rifensis; assembly: GCF_042646605.1. Classification (NCBI taxonomy): domain Bacteria; kingdom Pseudomonadati; phylum Pseudomonadota; class Gammaproteobacteria; order Oceanospirillales; family Halomonadaceae; genus Litchfieldella; species Litchfieldella rifensis. The sequence continues at coordinate 155,763 of NZ_JBHRUG010000026.1, forward strand.
GCTCGGTCAAGGCGGGCGATGAGGTCACCGGCAACGAGACGCGGGTCAAGGTGGTCAAGAACAAGGTGGCGCCGCCGTTCCGCCAGGCCGAATTCCAGATCCTTTACGGCAAGGGCATCTATCATGCCGGGGAAGTGGTCGATCTGGGCGTGCAGTGCAACCTGATCGACAAGGCCGGCGCCTGGTACAGCTACCAGGGCAGCAAGATCGGCCAGGGCAAGGCCAACGCCGCCCAGTTCCTGGAGGACAACCCGGCAGTCATGGACGAGATCGAGTCCCAGATTCGCGCCCAGTTGTTGGCCACCCCCGAGCCGAAGGACAAGGAAAAGGAAGTCGAGGCCGTGACCGCCGAGGAAGGTCGCGAGGACGACCTGCTGTAAGTCATGTTCGGTCGCCGACCTGATCGCGACGCCTCGCGTGAGGCGTCGCCCCATGACGATGCCGTTCGGCTGTTGGCCCGACGCGAGTATTCGCGTGCCGAGCTGGAAGCGCGGCTGGCGGCCAAGGGCCACGCCGTGGCAGAGATCGCCACCTGCCTCGATGCCTTGCTCGAGCAGGGCCTGCAGTCCGATGCACGCTTTGCCGAGAGCTTTATCCGCTCGCGAGTGTCACGTGGCCAGGGGCCGGTGAAGATCCGTGCCGAGCTAGGCAACCGGGGCGTCTCGCGGGAGCTGGTCGGCGCGGCCCTCGCCGAGTGTGAGGCCAGCGAGTCGCTCGACTGGTACGAGCTGGCCTGCCAGGCGTTGACCCGGCGCTATGCCGGTCCCGCAGACTCGCCTCGTGAGCGCGCGCGTCGCGAGCGCTTCCTGGCCGGACGCGGTTTCGACTTCGATCAGGTGCAGCATGCCCTGGCCCATGCCTGGGACAGTTGACCGATCCCCCATCCTACCGCTTCTCCCTGGCGCATTACCGGCCCCACTGAAAGTTCCTTGACGACTGCGTTATAATAATCGCCCTTGCGACGACACCGGGCGGCGCCAGGCCTGCCATGCCGGGTCGGCTCCGCCGAGTTGGCAGCCGCCTGCCCGTAGCGTCATCACGCTTATCGCCATGGATTACCTATGAAAAGCGCAGATATCAGACAGGCCTTTCTGACCTTCTTCGAGGAGCAGGGGCATACCATCGTGCCGTCCAGCTCGCTGGTGCCGGACAACGATCCGACCCTGCTGTTCACCAATGCCGGCATGGTGCCGTTCAAGGATGTCTTTCTGGGCCGCGACCCGCGCCCGTACGTGCGTGCCACCTCGGCGCAGCGTTGCGTGCGCGCCGGTGGCAAGCACAACGACCTGGACAACGTCGGCTATACCGCGCGCCACCACACCTTCTTCGAGATGCTGGGCAACTTCAGTTTCGGCGACTATTTCAAGCGTGATGCCATTCGCTTCGCCTGGGACTTCCTCACCGAGCGCCTGGGGCTGCCGGCCGAGAAGCTGTGGGTCACGGTGCACGTCAGCGACGATGAAGCCGAGCGTATCTGGAAGGACGAGATTGGTGTCGACCCGGCGCGCTTCTCCAAGCTCGACGAGGACAACTTCTGGCAGATGGGCGATACCGGCCCCTGTGGGCCGAGTTCGGAGATCTTCTTCGACCATGGCCCCGAGGTGTGGGGTGGTCCCCCCGGTAGCCCCGAGGAAGACGGCGACCGCTATATCGAGATCTGGAACCTGGTGTTCATGCAGTTCGATCGCGATGCCGGCGGTAACCTGAATCCCTTGCCCAAGCCATCGATCGATACCGGCATGGGGCTGGAGCGTGTCGCTGCCGTGCTGCAGGGGGTGCATTCCAACTACGAGATCGACCTGTTCCAGAATCTGCTGGCCGCCGCCGCCGAGGCCACCGGTCATGCCGATACCACCACGCCGTCGCTGCGTGTGATCGCCGACCATATTCGTTCGTGTGCTTTCCTGATCGTCGACGGTGTGCTGCCGTCCAATGAAGGCCGTGGCTACGTGTTGCGTCGCATCATCCGCCGTGCCATTCGCCACGGTCACAAACTGGGCGCTAGCGAGCCGTTCTTCCACAAGCTGGTGGCGGCGCTGGATGCCGAGATGGGCGAGGCCTATCCCGAGCTGCGCCGCGCCCGCAGCCAGATCGAGAGGGTGCTGGCCAAGGAAGAGGAGCAGTTCGCACGTACCCTGGATCACGGCATGGGCCTGCTGGAAGCGGCACTGGGCGAACTCGATGGCGATGTGCTGCCGGGTGAGACGGTGTTCAAGCTCTACGATACCTATGGCTTCCCGTTCGACCTGACCGCCGACGTCTGCCGCGAGCGTGGTGTGACCCTCGACGAGACGGGCTTCCAGCGCGAACTGGAGGCACAGCGTGAGCGCGCCCGCGCCGCGAGCCAGTTCGGTGCCGACTATGCGGCGGCGCTGGAGCTCGAGGGCGAAACCACCTTCACCGGCTACGACCGGCTGGAGGACCGTGCCAAGGTGATCGCGCTGGTCGACGGCGAAGGCAATCCGCTGGCGGCGCTGGAGGAAGGCCAGAAAGGCGTGGTGGTGCTCGATCGCACGCCCTTCTATGGCGAATCCGGGGGGCAGGTCGGCGATACCGGCTACCTGTATGTCGACGGAGGCCGTTTCCAGGTTACCGACACCCAGAAGCAGGGCGGCCACCACTTGCATCACGGGCTCGTGGTCGACGGCCGTCTCGAGGTCGGCGCCGCGGTCACCCCGCAGGTCGATGCCAGCCTGCGTGCCGCCACGGTGCGCAACCACTCGGCCACCCACCTGCTGCACAAGGCGCTGAAGATGGTGCTGGGCGAGCATGTCCAGCAGAAGGGCTCGCTGGTCAGCGCCGAACGCCTGCGCTTCGACTTCAGCCACTTCGAGGCCATGACGCCGGCCCAACTGGTCGAGGTGGAGGCCATCGTCAATGCCCAGATCCTCGAGAACGCGGAAACGCGCATCGAACACATGAGCCTCGACGAGGCCAAGGCCAAGGGGGCGGCGGCGCTGTTCGAGGCCAAGTACGCCGATGACGTGCGCGTGTTGACCATCGGCGCCGACGATTTCTCCATCGAGCTATGTGGCGGAACTCACGTCAAGCGCAGCGGCGACATCGGTTGCTTCCATATCGTTTCCGAGACCGGCATCGCCGCCGGCGTGCGACGCATCGAAGCCATCACCGGCGAGGCGGCGCTGGCCTACTTCCGTGAGCAGGAGGCGCGTCTCGCGCGTGTCGGCGATCGCCTCAAGGCCAAGCCCGAGCAGGTCGAAGGCCGTGTCGAGGCGCTCGTCGAGCGCAACCGCAATCTGGAGAAGGAACTCGAGCGTCTCAAGGCCAAGCTGGCCAGCGCCGCCGGTAGCGACATGCTCAGCGAAGCCCGCGAGGTGGCCGGTGTCAAGTTGCTGGCCAAGCAACTCGAAGGCGTCTCCGGCAAGGAGTTGCGCAACGTCATGGACCAGCTCAAGAATAAGCTCGGTTCCGGCATCGTGGTGCTGGGGGTGGCCGATAACCAGGCCGGCAAGGTCAACCTGATCGCCGGCGTCACCGATGACCTGACCGGCCGTATTCGTGCCGGTGAGTTGGTCAATCACGTGGCGGCTCAGGTCGGTGGCAAGGGTGGCGGGCGTGCCGACATGGCCCAGGCCGGCGGCAGCGATGCCGCGGCGCTACCCCAGGCACTCGCCAGTGTGCCGGACTGGGTCGAGGCGCAGCTCAACTGATTGCTTTCGGGCCGGTTGGCAGGCATGCCCCGGCCCATTTAGTTTCTCATCCACCCGTTCGGCCGAGGGTCGAACCTAACCAGGGCAATTCCTATGGCGCTATACGTACAGAAATTCGGTGGCACCTCGGTGGGCTCGGTGGAGCGCATCAAGGCCGTGGCCGAGAAGGTCAAACGCTTTCGCGACGACGGCCACCAGATCGTGGTGGTGGTCTCGGCAATGAGCGGCGAGACCAACCGCCTGATCGACCTGGCCAGCCAGATCAACGACGAGCCAACCCCGCGGGAGATGGACATGCTGGTGTCCACCGGCGAGCAGGTGACCATTTCGCTGCTGGCCATGGCCCTGCACAAGCTGGGGGTGGCAGCGACGTCCTATACCGGCGCCCAGGTCGGCATCCAGACCGATAGCGCCCATACCAAGGCGCGCATCCAGCGTATCGAGACCGATGACCTGCGAGCCGACCTGGACGATGGTCAGGTGGTCGTGGTGGCCGGGTTCCAGGGCGTCGACGAGGACGGCAATATCACCACCCTCGGCCGTGGCGGCTCGGATACCACCGGGGTGGCGCTGGCGGCGGCGCTCAACGCCGACGAATGCCAGATCTATACCGACGTCGACGGCGTCTATACCACCGACCCGCGTGTCTGCACCAAGGCGCGGCGCCTGGAGTCGATCACCGTCGAGGAAATGCTCGAATTGGCCAGTCTCGGCTCCAAGGTGCTGCAGATTCGCGCCGTGGAATTCGCCGGCAAATACAATGTGGCGCTGCGTGTGCTGTCCAGCTTCGAGGATGGCCCTGGCACCCTGATCGTCGCTGACACAGATGAAGAAGAGGACTCCATGGAAGAACCGCTGATCTCCGGTATCGCTTTCACCGCCAACGAGGCCAAGCTGACCCTGCTCAACACGCCGGACGTACCGGGTGTCGCCTCGCGTATTCTCGGCCCGATCGCCGATGCCAACATCGAAGTCGACATGATCGTGCAGAATGTGGCGCCGGTCGGCGATTACACCGACTTCACCTTTACCGTCGCCAAGGGCGACTACAAGCAGACCATGAGGATCCTCCAGGAGCAGGTGATCCCTGCTTTGGGTGGCGGTGAACTGCGCGGCGACGACAATATCGCCAAGGTTTCACTGGTGGGCGTGGGCATGCGCTCGCATGCCGGAGTGGCGTCGAAAATGTTTCGTGTGCTGGCCGACGAGAACATCAATATCCGCATGGTTTCCACCTCGGAAATCAAGATCTCGGTAGTGATCGACGAGAAGCACATGGAGCTCGCAGTACGGGCGTTGCATCGAGCCTTTGGCCTGGACAAGAGCGATATCGAAGCTGAAGAATAAAGGAACTTGCAATGCGCTGTCAGGTTCTACGCTTTAGGGAAGTTGTCTGAATGCTCGTTTGACATTGTTTGAACAAGAACATCGGGTGTCATGGAGCCGACGCATTTGGCCGTTGGGCATGCATGTCGCATAATGCGCTGTCGCATCGCTCAATGTTGCCATGCGCATCCCGTTGCTAGAAGTCTGAGAAGGAGATCAGCCATGCTCATCCTGACCCGCCGAGTCGGCGAAACCCTGATGATCGGTGACGATATCACCGTGACCGTATTGGGAGTGAAGGGGAATCAAGTCCGAATCGGTGTCAATGCGCCAAAAGATGTCGCCGTGCATCGCGAAGAGATCTATCAGCGCATTCAACGTGAAAAGTCCGAAGGGGGTGAGGGGTCTCAGGCATGATGTACGCTTGAGATTGCCAGGAGTCCGCCGTGTGGGTCGGTTGGGCGATGGTGCCTGGCCGGCTTTTTTGCGGCATGACCGTTGCCCGTCACCGGTATGCTGAGTCTGGGTGGTGGATTGCAGCAGAAAGTTATCGCGGACGTTGGACAATGGCCTTCTGAAACGGTAACATACGCGCCGTGTTGATGAGGGAGAGATGGCCGAGTGGCTGAAGGCGCTCCCCTGCTAAGGGAGTATGGGGTTTATAGCCCCATCGAGGGTTCGAATCCCTCTCTCTCCGCCATTCTTCATCGCTGAATGGCTCGTCGACACAGTGAAGACAAGCGCCCGTAGCTCAGCTGGATAGAGTACCTGACTACGAATCAGGTGGTCGGAGGTTCGAATCCTCCCGGGCGCGCCATCTTCATGCTGACGAAAGCCCGCCAAGATTTCGTTCAGTTCTGCATTGGCGAAAGGTGTGGTACCGGCTCATCGTGAACCGGGTTCATGGCCTTCGTTGCTGTCGTTTGCGCCCGTAGCTCAGCTGGATAGAGTACCTGACTACGAATCAGGTGGTCGGAGGTTCGAATCCTCCCGGGCGCGCCAGATATCGACCCGTCCTTGATCAAGGGCGGGTTTTCTGTCTCCTGGTCCTGTATGGACCACTGCCGATCATCTGCTAGCCGAGCCGGCTATGTCCCTGGAATGGGGCGTTGGGCTGGCTCAGCGGTCGTTTAAGGCGCCGTCTCGCGACTGGCGCCTTCTTTTTGCCTGTCTAATCGGTGACGAGTGCGGCCTGGGCGCCGAGACGGTGTCCCGGGCTCGACGCCGATCGCAGGCCATCGAGAAAGGCATCGAGTTCGGTCAGGCGACGCAGTGCCTGGAAGCGTCGTACCGCTTCAGCGTCTCGTGCACGCATGTGATTCAACCATTGTTTAAGTAGCGAAATCACCACGCGATCGGGAAGTATGTTACGTTGCAATGCAGCATAGGCGGTCAGGATCTCGGCGCGTGCTTCCCAGGGAGTGCCGGCAAGGCGCTGCCCTGTTCGTTGCCAATGGCGAATGCGTGGAGCCAGCCAGGGATCGGCAAGCGCGCCACGGCCGAGCATGACGTCATCGCAGCCGGACAGGGTGCGTGCCTTCCAGTAGTCTTCGAGGCACCAGATATCGCCATTGGCGATCACGGGGATGGACAGGTGGCGGCGTATCCGGCCGATCCACTCCCAATGTGCCGGGGGGCGATAGCCTTCGTCGCGGGTGCGTGCGTGGACGACCAGCTGGGCGGCACCGCCGTCCTCCGCGGCACGGGCACAGTCCAGCGCCAGGCGGCGGTGGGCGAAGCCCAGGCGGATCTTGGCGGTCACGGGGATGGCGCTGTCGATGGCACGATGAACGGCGGCGACGGCACATTGTACCCTGGCCGGGTCGCGCAACAATGAAGCGCCGCCGTCATGGCGGTTGACCAGTTTGGCCGGGCAGCCGAAATTGAGGTCCAGGCTCACGGCACCCAGTGCCAGGGCTTGCCGGGCATTGGCGGCGAGTGCCTCGGGGTCCGAGCCGAGCAGTTGCAAGTGCACCGGGATGCCGCTGGGAGTCGCCACTTGGTCGTGGGCGAGTTCCGGGCAATGCTTGAGGAATACGCGCGACGGCAGGCGCGCATCGACCACGCGCACGAATTCGGTCACCGTCCAGTCAAAACCAGGGGTGGCAGTCAACAGGGCGCGGGTGTGGGCGTCGATCACGCCTTCCATGGGCGCTAGGCCGATGCGGCCTTTATGTAGTAAATTAACAACCTGTCGATCAACCATGGTGTCATTGCAATACGGGAAAATTCAGGCAGGTTATTGTACCAGCCAAAAAGTGCTTACAGGGCAGGTTATCGCCGCTGTAGGGCAGAGTAAGGGGATAGAATCATATGCTGGATACTGAGCTGCTAGAGGAAGGCCTGTACCTGATGGTCTTCGGTATGGGCTTCGTCTTCGTCTTTCTGACCGTGCTGGTGATCGCCACGACCGCGATGTCGAAAACGGTCGGGCGCCTGGTGCCGGAGCCGGCCAAGGATGAGGACGACGATACGCTCAGGCGCCCTCCAACACCGACACAGGGCGGTGACGAGCTGATGGCGGTGATCAGCACCGCCGTGCACCGTTATCGCCAGCGACATCGTCGCTGAGCCGGACCTCCAGGGCACTGGTTCGCCGGACGCCCCTGAGTCATGCATTTCAGAGTCATAGAGCAATAAGGATAAGGTCATGAGTGAGACCAAACGTCCGCTGGGCATCACCGATGTGGTGCTACGAGACGCACACCAATCGCTGTTCGCCACCCGCATGCGTCTCGAGGACATGCTGCCGATCGCCGACAAGCTCGACCGCGTCGGTTTCTGGTCGGTGGAATCCTGGGGTGGAGCCACCTTCGATGCCTGTATCCGTTATCTCGGCGAAGACCCTTGGGCGCGCATCCGTGCCCTGAAGGAGGCCATGCCCAACACGCGTCAGCAGATGTTGCTGCGTGCCCAGAACCTGCTGGGCTACCGCCACTATGCCGACGATGTGGTCGACAAGTTCGTCGAGCGTGCCCGCACCAACGGGGTCGATGTGTTCCGTGTCTTCGATGCGATGAACGATCCGCGCAACCTGGAGCACCCCATCCGGGCGGTCATCGCCCAGGGCGGCCATGCTCAGGGGGCGATCTCGTACACGGTCAGCCCGGTGCATACCATTGAAGGCTGGGTGGACCTGGCCAAGCGGCTCGAGGACATGGGCGCCCATTCGGTGGCGATCAAGGACATGGCCGGCCTGCTGACGCCCTACACGGCCTTCGATCTGGTGTCGCGACTCAAGAAGTCCTTGTCGATCCCCGTGCACATGCAGTGCCATGCCACCACTGGCATGTCCACGGCAACGGCGGTGAAGGCGGTCGAGGCGGGGATCGACAACGTCGACACGGCCATTTCCTCGATGTCGATGACCTATGGGCACAGTCCCACCGAGTCGGTGGTCGCGATCCTCAAGGAAACCGATCGCGACACCGGGCTCGATCTCGAGTTGCTCGAGGAAATCGCTGCCTATTTCCGCGAAGTGCGCAAGAAGTACGCCGCTTTCGAAGGCTCGCTCAAGGGCATCGACTCGCGCATCCTGGTTGCCCAGGTGCCGGGCGGCATGCTCACCAACATGGAAGGCCAGCTCAAGGAGCAGGGCGCCGGTGACAAGCTCGACGATGTGCTCGCCGAGATCCCCAGGGTGCGCGAGGACCTGGGCTTCATTCCCCTGGTCACGCCGACCTCGCAGATCGTCGGTACCCAGGCGGTGATGAACGTGATGATGGGCGAGCGTTACAAGTCGATCTCCAAGGAGGTCCAGGCGCTGCTCAAGGGGGAATACGGTGCCGCCCCGTCCACCTTCAACAAGGAGCTGCAGGCGCGGGTACTGGAAGGGAAGGAGCCGATCACCTGCCGTCCGGCGGACCTGCTCGAGCCGGAGATGGAGCGTCTGCGCGAGGAGCTGCGGACCAAGGCTCGTGAGGAGGGCATTCGTCTGGAACAGGGCGAGCGCGAGATCGACGATGTCCTGACCTACGCGCTATTCCCGCAGATCGGGTTGAAATTCCTCAAGAACCGCGACAACCCCGACGTCTTCGAGCCGGCCCCGCAGGCGCCGGAGAACAATGGCCAGGCCAACAACCTGCCGGCACAGGCCGGGGCCAATGCGCCGGCAACGGCGGCGGCATCCGGTCCCGAAACCTATACCGTCACCGTCAACGGCAACCAGTATGTGGTCGAGGTCGCCGAAGGCGGTGAGATCGGCCAGGTGCAGCAGCAAGGGGCTGGTCAACCGGCTGCTCCCGCCGCTACCGAGCGTGCGCCCGCATCCACTGGGGAGAGGATCGCGGCACCGCTGGCCGGCAATATCTTCAAGGTCAACGTCGGGCCGGGTGGCAGCGTCGCCGAAGGCGACGTGGTGATCATCCTCGAGGCCATGAAGATGGAGACCGAGGTGCGTGCCGCCTCTGCCGGCACCGTCTCCGAGGTCAGAGTCAAGGAAGGCGACAGCGTATCGGTCGGCGATACGCTGATCGTCCTCTAAGGGACGCGATAATGGAAAAATTGCTGACTCTGTGGTACGGCTCGGGGCTCTACAACCTGAGCCTCGGCCAAGCGGGGATGCTCGTCGTTGGCCTGGTGTTGTTGTACCTGGCCATTCACAAGAAGTTCGAACCCCTGTTGCTGGTGCCGATCGGCTTCGGCGGCATCCTGGCCAACATTCCCGAGGCCGGGCTGGCGCTGTCGGCCGCCGAGCAGGCGGCACACCTGGCCCGCCCCGAGGTGCTCGGGCAACTGGGCGGTGCCTTGGGGTTGAGCGCCGATCCCGCGTCAGGGCTGGATGCCTGGCGTCATGCGATCGGCGAGGCGTTGCACGGCGACCTCTCGCCCGAGCAACTGCGCCATGCCAACGATCTCGCCATGGACGCCGGTTACACCCACGGCATGCTGTATCACTTCTACAGCGTGGCGATCGCCTCTGGCATCGCGCCGTTGGTGATCTTCATGGGCGTCGGGGCGATGACCGACTTCGGTCCGCTGCTGGCCAACCCGCGCACCCTGTTCCTGGGCGCGGCGGCACAGTTCGGTATCTTCGCCACCTTGGTCGGGGCAGTGGGTCTCTCGGCGATCGGGGTCATGGACTTCTCGCTCAATCAGGCGGCGGCGATCGGCATCATCGGCGGGGCCGACGGGCCGACCTCGATCTATGTGTCGAGCATCCTGGCGCCGGAATTGTTGGGGGCCATTGCCGTGGCGTCCTACTCCTATATGGCGCTGGTGCCCTTGATCCAGCCGCCGATCATGCGCGCCCTGACCACCGCCAAGGAGCGTCAGATCGTCATGACGCAACTGCGCCCGGTGCCGAAGCTGGAGAAAATCTGCTTCCCGCTGGTGCTGTTGATCCTGGTGGTGCTGTTCCTGCCGGATGCCGCGCCGCTGTTGGGGATGTTCGCCTTCGGCAACCTGATGCGCGAGTGCGGGGTGGTCGAGCGCCTGTCGGATACCGCCCAGAACGCCCTGATCAACATCGTGACCATCTTTCTGGGGCTTTCGGTGGGCTCCAAGCTGGTCGCCGACCGCTTCCTGGCGTTGGAAACGCTGGGCATCCTGGGGCTGGGGATCGTGGCTTTCGCCATCGGTACCGCCTGCGGTGTGTTGATGGCCAAGCTGATGAACTCCGTCAGCAAGATGCCGATCAACCCCCTGATCGGCTCGGCCGGCGTCTCGGCGGTGCCGATGGCGGCGCGAGTCTCCAACAAGATCGGCCTGGAGTACAATCAGCACAACTTCCTGCTGATGCATGCCATGGGGCCCAATGTGGCCGGCGTGATCGGCTCGGCGGTGGCCGCCGGGGTGATGATCAAGTACCTGGGATAAGAGACTCGACAGCGAAACGACCACGGCGCCCGATCGGGCGCCGTGGTCGTGAGTGGGGCAGGCTCAATCGAGCGTTTTCAGGCGTCCCTTGAGCCGCGCCTCCAGCGGTTCGAAGTCCTTGGCAGCGTGCTGTGGCCAGCCCACGGTGAGAATCACGCCATCGGCACCGTAGTCGGCGTGCTCGACGGGGACGTCCTGGCTGGCAAGCCAGGCACGGGCTTCCGCTTCGCCGGCGAAGTCGAGCTTCAACCGCAGTGGGGTTCGGGGGGTGAAGTCGCGGGTCGGCAAGTGTTCCAGGGCCTGGGCGACCGCCTGTGAATAGGCGCGGGCGAGGCCGCCGGTGCCGAGCTTGGTGCCGCCGAAATAGCGAATCACCACACAGCCGATCTGCCCCAGCCCCGAGCCATCGAGCACCTGATACATGGGGCGGCCGGCGGTCCCGCCGGGTTCACCATCGTCCGAGAAGCCGATGGCCTGCTGCTCGCCCGGCGGGCCGGCGATAAAGGCACTGCAATGGTGGCTGGCGCCAGGGTGGGCCTGGCGTGCCGCGGCCAGTAGTGCTTCGAAGGCAGGCGGCTCCGGCGCACGACAGACCCAGGTGATGAAGCGGCTTTTCTCCACCTCCAGCTCGCTTTCCCGCCATTCGCCGGTGGGGAGGTCGGGGATCGCGTAGGGCATCAGGCGGCGCTGGCGGGTTGTCGCATCACGCCCATCACCAGCCCGAGCACCTGGATGTCGTCGTTCTTTAGATAGATGGGAGGCATACTTTCGTTGGCGGGTTGCAGACGCACGCCGGATTTCTCGATATACAGTTTCTTGAGGGTGACTTCCTGGCTGTTGATCATCACCACCGCGGTTTCGCCGTTCTCGGCGCTCTCCTGGCGCTCGATGATGATCACGTCGCCGTCGTGGATATTGCAGTCGATCATCGAGTCGCCGCACACCCGCAGGGCATAGGTGTTGCGCCTTACCATGCGCGAGGGGATATAGACGCTGGCCTGGTCGGGGCAGGCCTCGATCGGCAAGCCGGCGGAGACGCGACCGAGCAGGGGCACTTCGATCAGGTCGGTGGCGTCGATCTCTTCCCAGGCATCCGTCAGTGGCAGGTTGGCCAGGCGGTGCAGATAGTGCGGGGCGGTGTGCGGCATTGATTGTTCTCCCTTTCAGGCGGCGAGGCGCATGGGGACCTGTTGATATTTACAGCACTTGTCGCATCATAGCAAGCGTCTGGCCGCTGGCAAGCGAGAGCGACGTAAGGTTTGGGCCTGAGCCACGACAAAAGTGTCTCACTGCGACCGGCTGACGCAGCCTGGAGCGCTGGCGAGCCGCGGCCTTTCCATGTAAAGTGCCGGGCGGATTACCCGGCTTGGAGAATGCGGTGACCTTCCGCCTGGAGGCACGACGCCTGGCGTGTGAGCGCGACGATCGCTGGCTGTTCCGCGATCTGGATCTCGCGGTCGAGGCCGGCGAGATCGTGCGCATCGAAGGCCCCAATGGTAGCGGCAAGACCACCCTGCTGAAGATCCTTTCGGGGCAACTGGCCGACTATCAGGGCGAACTCTTCTGGTGTGGGGCGCCCATGCGCCAGGTGCGCGGCGACTTTCTCGCCAACCTGCTTTATATGGGACATGCTCCCGGCGTCAAGGCGGCGTTGTCGCCACTGGAGAATCTGGCCTGGTACCAGGCGCTGGCCGGCGAAGTCGGCAGCGAAGCCGCGCGCATGGCGGCGCTGGCTGCCGTGGGGCTGAGCGGGTTCGAGGACATCCCTGCCGCGCAACTGTCGGCGGGACAGCAGCGCCGCATCGCCCTGGCCAGGCTGGAATTGATCGAACGCCCCATGTGGGTGCTCGACGAGCCGTTCACCGCCATCGATCGCGATGGCGTTGCCGAGCTGGAACAGCGGCTGCTGGCGCATGCTCGGCGAGGAGGTAGCGTATTGCTGACCACGCATCATGACCTGGCACCCCTGGGCGAGTTACGACGCATTCGCCTGGGCCGGGGAGCGGTACATCATGCAGGCCAGTGAAGCGATGAGGGCAATTGAACCCAGGGGCGGGCTCGGGGTCGCAATAGCGGCCACCATCCGGCGCGACCTGATCCTGATGCTGCGACGGCGCAGCGAGATCATGAATCCCTTGGTCTTCTTCGCGCTGGTGATCACGCTCTTCCCGCTGGGCATCTCCCCGGATCCTGCACTACTGGCGTCGATCGCCCCGGGCCTGTTGTGGGTGGCGGCGCTGCTGGCCACATTGCTGTCACTCGATTCCCTGTTTCGTGCCGACTTCGATGATGGCTGCCTCGAGCAGCTGTTGCTGGCGCCACAGCCGCTTCCGGCCATGGTGCTGGCCAAGGTGGCGGTACATTGGCTGTTGACCGGCTTGCCGCTGGCACTGATGGCGCCATTGCTGGGCCTGATGCTGGCACTGCCGGTGGGCAGTTATCTGATCCTGGCGCTGTCGCTGGCACTGGGGAGTGCCAGTCTGAGCCTGATCGGCGCCATCGGCGCGGCCTTGACGGTGGGGCTCGCCCGCGGTGGCGTATTATTGTCGCTGTTGGTGCTGCCGCTTTACATTCCGGTACTGATCTTCGGTGCCGGGGCAGTGCAGGCGGCGATCCTCGGCGACGGAGTGGCGGCGCATCTGGCAATTCTCGGCGCCTTGCTGGCGGTGGCTCTGATGCTGGCGCCCTGGGCCATCGCCGCCGCGCTGCGCATCAGTATCAACGGTTGAGAGGTAGTGGGTCATGTGGGCCTTCATTCATAAGCTCGGCTCCCCCAAGTGGTTCTATGGCATCAGCGCCCGGCTGCAGCCCTGGTTCTGGGTCGCGGCCGCTTTGCTGATCCTGGTGGGGAGCGTCTGGGGCCTGGCCTTCGCTCCCGCCGATTACCAGCAGGGCAACAGTTTCCGTATCATCTATGTGCACGTGCCGGCGGCTTTCCTGGCCCAGTCGATCTTCGTCAGCCTGGCGGTGGCCGCGGTGATCTTCATGGTGTGGAAGATCAAGATCGCCGATATGGCAGCGGCGGTGATGGCGCCGCTGGGTGCGGCGATGACCTTCATCGCCCTGTTTTCCGGCGCGGTATGGGGAATGCCGACCTGGGGCACCTGGTGGATGTGGGACGCCCGCCTGACATCGATGCTGATCCTGTTGTTCCTGTACTTCGGCGTGATCGCCCTGCGTGGCGCCTTCGCCAGCCGTGACAGCGGCTCCCGGGCGGCGTCGGTACTGGCCATGGTCGGGGTCATCAATATCCCGATCATCAAGTATTCCGTCGACTGGTGGTACACCCTGCATCAGCCGGCGAGCTTCAGCATCACCTCGCGGCCCGCGATGCCGGCCGAGATGTGGTGGCCGCTGCTATTGATGGTGCTGGGCTTCTACAGCTTCTTCATCGCCCTGACGCTGATGCGCACCCGCAGCGAGATACTGCGCCGCGAGTCGAGCAAGCGCTGGGTGCGTGAGCTGGCCGGGGAGGGACGTTGATGGCGTTCGAATCCCTACAGCAATTCTTCGAGATGGGTGGGCATGCGCGTTTCGTCTGGTCGGCCTGGGGCATGACTGCCGTATTGCTGGTGGCCTGTGTGGTCCATGCCCGCCATGAGCGCCGGCGCCTGTTACGAGATCTTCGCCGACTGGCGCGCCGTGAACGCCGGGTCGAAAGCGACATGCCGAGGACCGATAGCGATGACGCCTAAACGCAAACAGAAACTTTTCATCGTCCTGGGGGTGATGGCCTTGGCGGCGATCGCGGTGGGGCTTACGCTGTATGCCTTGCGTGCCAATATCAACCTGTTCTTCAGCCCGATTCAGATCGCCGCCGGCGAAGCCCCCATCGAGCGGCAGATCCGCGCCGGCGGGATGGTCAAGGAAGGCAGCGTCTCGCGCAACCCCGACAGTCTCGACGTCGAGTTCGTCATCACCGACTTCGTCGAGGACGTGGAAGTCCACTACAGCGGCATCCTGCCGGACCTGTTCCGTGAAGGGCAGGGCGTGGTGGTGATCGGTCAGTTGAACGAAGATGGTCGGTTCCAGGCCGACCAGGTGATGGCCAAGCATGACGAGAACTACATGCCCAGCGAAGTCGCCGAGGCCCTGAAGGCGTCGGGATACTCGCCGTCCGATTATGGCGAGCGAAACAGTGGCGCGAAGGCCGACGCCTACTAGCCCGGAGTTGCCCATGCTGATCAAGATGATTCCCGAAATCGGCCACTTTGCCCTGGTGATCGCGTTGCTGATGGCGGTCGTTCAGGCGACCATGCCGTTGGCCGGGGCCGCCACGCGTCGCCCGCTGTGGATGGCCTTCGCGCGGCCCATGGCGGCCGGTCAGTTCCTGTTCGTGGCCACCGCCTATGCGTGCCTGACCCTGAGCTACCTGCTCGACGACTTCAGCGTGGCCACTGTCGCCAACAACTCCAATTCCATGCTGCCCTGGTACTACAAGTTCAGTGCCGTGTGGGGCAACCATGAAGGCTCGGTGCTGTTGTGGATCCTGATGCTGGCCGGGTGGGGCTTCGCCGCCAGCCGTCTCTCGCACAACCTGCCCGTGGACATGATCGCCCGGGTGCTGGGTGTGATGGGCATGGTGTCGGTTGGCTTCCTGGCGTTCATCCTGGTCACCTCCAACCCCTTCGAACGCTTGTTGCCGTCGATTCCCCAGGACGGGGCCGATCTCAACCCGCTGCTGCAGGACTTCGGCCTGATCATCCACCCGCCGATGCTATACATGGGCTATGTGGGGTTCTCGGTGGTGTTCGCCTTCGCCATCGCGGCCCTGCTGGGCGGGCGCCTGGATGCCGCCTGGACGCGCTGGGCACGGCCCTGGACCAATATCGCCTGGGCCTTCCTCACGGTGGGAATCGCGCTCGGCAGCTGGTGGGCCTACTACGAGCTGGGCTGGGGCGGCTGGTGGTTCTGGGACCCGGTGGAGAATGCCTCGTTGCTGCCCTGGCTCGCCGGCACGGCGCTGATCCACTCGCTGGCGGTGACCGAAAAGCGCGGTTCGTTCAAGAGCTGGACGGTGTTGCTGGCGATCACGACCTTCTCGCTATCGCTGCTGGGAACCTTCCTGGTGCGCTCCGGTGTACTGACGTCGGTGCACGCCTTCGCCAACGATCCGTCACGGGGGCTGTTCATCCTGGCCCTGCTGGGCGCCACCGTAGGTCTGTCGCTGCTGATTTTCGCCCTGCGCGCGCCCCGCGTGCGTCACGCCGTGGCCTTCAGCTGGGTATCGCGGGATGCCTTGCTGCTGATCAATAACATCCTGCTGGTGATCATGACCGTCACCGTGCTGCTGGGGACCGTCTATCCGTTGCTTCTCGACGCGCTGGGGCTGGGCAAGATCAGCGTGGGACCGCCTTACTTCAATGCCCTGTTCGTGCCCTTGACCGCGATGCTGTGCGTGTTCATGGGGCTTGGCCCCAATGCCCGCTGGAAACTCATGTCGGGACGTGAGTTGTTGCGGCGCCTGGCGCTGGCGGGGGCCACGGCGCTGGTGATCGGCAGCATCGTGCCGCTGGTGTATGGCGGCGAGTGGAACCTGTGGGTGACGTTGGGGCTGGTAATCGCCTTGTGGATCGTGCTGTCGCTGGTGAGCGATCTGCTCGACAAGACGCGCCAGGCGCCGTCGCGGCTGGCCGGGCTGAAGCGCTTGTCGCTGGCCCATTGGGGCATGGTCCTCGGGCATCTGGGGCTGGCGGTGACCATCGTCGGGGTGACCGTGGTCTCCCACTACAACGTCGAGCGCAATGTGCGCATGGCGCCGGGGGACAGCGTGCAGGTCGCCGGCTACACCTTCACCATGACCGAACTGCGCAATCGACGTGGCCCCAACTTCCTGGCCGATACCGCCACCATCCGGGTCAACCGTGACGGCAGTGCTCGCTCCTTCACCATGGCACCCGAGAAGCGGCTGTATCTCGCCCGGGGCATGCCGATGACGGATGTGGCGCTGCGCCCCGGCCTGTTCCGTGACCTCTATGTCGCCATGGGCGAAGACCTGGGGGATGGCTCCTGGGCCCTGCGCATCCAGTACAAACCCTTCGTGCGCTGGCTATGGTTGGGTGCCCTGCTGATGGCCGCCGGTGGCCTGTTGGCGGTGGCCGATCGCCGCTATCGTCTCAAGCGCACTCGGGAGGCACCGCAGTCGGCGCCCCTGTCGCGTGAGGTATCGGCATGAAACGACGGCTACTGTTACTCGTGCCCCTGGTGGGCTTTCTGCTGTTGTCGGGGTTCCTCTACATGGGCCTGTCGCTGGATCCCTTCCAGCGCGATTCCGCGTTGCTGGCCCGCGACTTCCCGGCCTTCTCGCTATCGACCCTCGACGACCCCGAGGCGCGGGTCGACGAGTCGCTGTTCAAGGGTGGCGAGGTCACGCTGGTCAACGTGTGGGGCGAATGGTGCCCAACCTGCAAGCAGGAGATGCCGCAACTGCTCGATCTGGCCGAACGTGGCGTGCGCCTGGTGGGTGTCGACTACAAGGACACCCGTGACAAGGGCCGTGAATTTCTCGATGAGTTCGGGAATCCCTTCGAGGTCAATATCTTCGATCCCGAAGGCGATCTGGGCTTCGAGCTCGGGGTGTATGGGGCGCCGGAAACCTTCCTGGTCGATGGCGATGGCGTGATTCGCTATCACCACACCGGCTATATCACGCCCGAAGACGTGAACGACACCATCATGCCGGAGGTGGAAAAATGGCAATGAGCTGGCGTGGACTGGCCGTCCTGGGTCTGTTGTTGATATCCGGCCTGGTCGTCGCTGCGGTGGAAGTCCACGAGTTCGATGACTCGGTCATGGAGCAGCGCTATCACGATCTGACCACCACGCTGCGCTGCCCCAAGTGCGAGAACCAGGCCATTGGCGATTCCAACTCGCCGGTCGCCAAGGACATGCGCGAGCGGGTGGACATGTTGCTGCGTGAGGGACGCTCCGACCGCGAGATCCAGGATTACATGGTCGCCCGCTTTGGCGATTATGTGCTCTACAATCCCCGCCTTGAGGGGCGCACCTGGTTACTGTGGGGGCTGCCGGCGATACTGGTACTCGTCGGCGCCGTGCTGGTGGTTCTGATCGTACGCTCTCGTCGTCGGGCCTCGGCACGCCAGTTGAGTGCCGAGGAACGTACCCGGCTGGATGCCCTGATCAATCGCAAGGGGACCGAATGACGTTACTCTGGGTAGCCTTTGGCCTGCTGCTGTTACCGGCATTGTGGTTGCTGGTGATGCCGCTGCGCACCGCCGGCACAGTGCACGCCGCCCAACGGGACTTCGAGGCCGATGATCGCACCGCTCAGCAGAACGTGGCGGTTTACCGCCGGCGCCTGGCTTCCCTGGAGGCGGCTCTGGAGCGTGGTGAGATCGACCGGGGGCGCTTCGACGAGGATCGCCTGGACCTCGAGCGCAGCCTGCTCGAGGACACCGAAGGGCTGCAGCGTCGTCCGCTCAAGTCACCGACGGCGGGGCGTGTGGCCGTGCCGGTGGTGGTGCTGGGGGTCGTGGTAGCCAGCGTGCTGTGGTATCAGCACCAGGGTGCCGAAGGCGACCTGGCGCTGCATGCCATTCAGCAAGAGGTGCTCAACCAGCCCGATGGGTCCTTGTCGATGATGGTCGAACGCCTCGAGGAGGAGGCCGTTCGCCAGCCCGACAACCCCAATGTCTGGATGGCCTTGTTCCCCCTTTACCGTGACAGCAATCAGGGCGGGAAGGCCATCGAAGCGCTCGAGCGTCTGATCGAGTTGGAGGGTCGCCAGCCCGCCCTGCTGGCGCAATTGGCGCAGATCCGGTTCTTCGTCGCCAACCGCACGCTGACCGACGAGGTGCAGGCACTGGTCGACGAAACCCTCGAGCGGGACCCGCGTCAGCCCACCGTGCTTGGCATGCTGGGGATCCACGCCTTCGACCGTGCCCGCTACGAAGAGGCCATCGACTACTGGCGGCGTGCCATCGCCGGCTTCGACGACCCCGGCTCGGCAGCGGCGCTGCGCGAGGGCATCGCCGTGGCGCAGCAACGCCTGGGCGTGCCGCCCGACGAGCTCGAGACGGCGTCGTCTCAAGGGCCCGGCATCCGCGTGCGGATCACTCTCGACGAGGCGCTGCGTGACCAGGTCAGCGAGGATGCCACCGTGTTCGTGGTGGCGCGCGACCTGCAAGGCGAACTACCGCCGCTGGCGGTGACCCGGGCGCAAGTCGCGGAACTGCCGTTGACGGTGACGCTCGATGACACCAGCGCCATGAGCGATCGGGCACGCCTGTCCCAGGTCGATGAGGCCCGTGTGGTCGTGCGTGTCTCTGCCAGTGGCCAGGCCACGCCCCAGGCCGGCGATCTGTTCGGCGACCGTGACGCGGTGGCGGTGGGTGATACCGACGGCGAGCCCGTCGACGTGGTCATCGACAGGGTTGTCGAATAGCCGTGCGTCTCAAGTCCATCAAGCTGGTCGGCTTCAAGTCCTTCGTCGACCCGGTCACGGTGCCTTTCGATGGCAATATGACGGCCATCGTCGGGCCCAATGGCTGTGGCAAATCCAACGTCATCGACGCCGTGCGCTGGGTGATGGGCGAGTCGTCGGCCAAGACCCTGCGTGGCGAATCGATGACCGATGTCATCTTCAACGGCTCCACCGGCCGCAAGCCGGTGGGCCAGGCATCGATCGAACTGCTGTTCGACAACCGCGACGGCAGCATGGGTGGTCCTTATGCCCAGTACGCCGAGATCGCCGTCAAACGCCTGGTCACGCGCGACAGCCAGTCCAGCTACTTCTTCAATGGCCAGAAGTGTCGCCGCCGCGATATCGCCGACCTGTTCCTGGGCACCGGCCTGGGCCCGCGCTCCTACGCCATCATCGGCCAGGGCATGATCTCGCGGCTGATCGAGGCGCGCCCCGAGGACCTGCGCGCCACGCTCGAGGAAGCCGCCGGCATCTCCAAATACAAGGAGCGCCGCCGCGAGACCGAGAACCGCATGCGCCGCACCCAGGAGAACCTGGAGCGTCTCGACGACATCCGTGAGGAACTCGACAAGCAGCTCGAACGCCTCAAGCGTCAGGCGGAAGCGGCCAAGCGCTACCAGACCCTGAAACAGGAGGAATACCGACTCAAGGGCGAGCTGGCGCTGTTGCGCGCCCGTGCCCTGCGCGCCCAGCAGGACGAGCAGGAGAGCCGCGTCCGCGATCGGGAAACCCAGGTCGAGCGCGAGATTCTCGGTCAACGCCAGTGCGAGACGCGCCTCGAGGAGGCCCGCATCGAGCACGATCGCCTGGCCGAACAACTCGAGGCGCATCAGGCACGCTTCTATGACACCACCGCGACGATCGCCCGTCTCGAGCAGAGCCTGGAGCACGCGCGCACCCGCGACCAGCAACTCGCCCGCGACCTGGAAAGCGTGCGCCGTGAACTGGCCGAGCTCGACCAACTCGGTGAGGCGGATGGGGAACGCCTCCAGGCACTCGATGCGCGCCTCGAGACGCTGGGGCCGGAGCAGGAGGAAATCGCCGAGTCGCTGGCCCAGCTCGAGGAGGCCCTCGAGGAGGCCGAGGCAGTCGACGCCGAGACCGGCGAGCGCTGGAATGCCTTCAGTGACGCCCTGCGTCAGGCCAGTCATGATGCCGAGCGTGCCCAGGATCAGGTGAAGAGCCTCGAACAGGCGCTCGAATCGCTGGCCGCCGAAGACCAGCGGCGTCGCCAGCAGCGACAGGAGCTTCCCGATGTCAGCGAACTGCGCGAACAGCGTGGCGAATTGACCGAGCGACTGGCCGAACTCGGGTTGGCACGCGAGACGCTGGAGGCGCGTTGCGACACTCTTCTCGAACGACGCCAGACCGCTCAGGAGGAGATGGCGGCCAGCGAACGGGCCCGCGAAGACGATCGTCAGACGCGCAGCAGCCTACAGGGCGAACTGGCCTCGCTGGATGCCCTGATCCAGGCCGGCCTGGCCGACAACGACGAGGCCCTGGAAGCGCATCTGCGCAGCCATGGCCTGCAGCAGGCACCGCGGCTGGGGGAACGGCTGGAGGTCGAGGCCGGCTGGGAGGGCGTCGTGTCCTGGGTGCTCTCGCCTTGGCTCAATGCACGCCTCGTTCCGCTCGCCACCGCTCACGACGCGTTGGCAACGCTGGCGGCCGGCGAGTTGCCATTGGTCGAAGGCGCGGAACCGGATATCGTTGCCTACGATGACGCGAGCCTGGCGGCGCGAGTTCGGGGCGGCGGCGTGGCGGCCGCCTTGCTGGCCGGCATTCATTGTGCCGACTCCCCGGCTGCCGCCTGGGCCAAGCAGGCCGAGTTGACGCCCGGCGAGAGTGTGATCACCGCCGATGGGCTGTGGCTGGGACGTGGCTGGGCGCGCCGTCGAGGGGCGACCGAGGCCGCCGATAGCCTGCTCGTCAGCCGGCGGCGGCGTGACGAGGTGGCGCTGGAACTCGACCATACCGAGACCCGGTTGGCCACGCATGAAGATCGGCTGGAGACCGCCAAGGCGCACATCCAGGAGATTGAAGCGGCCCTCGAACAGTGCCGGCAGGAAGAGCGCGACCTGGACCGGCAGCGACAGCAGCTCGCCTTGCAGGAAGGCAACCTGGCCACGCGACTCGAGCATCTCGACAGCCGGGCCCGGGAACTCGACGAGGAACTCGCCCGCCTTGACGCACAACGCGAGGACCGGGCCATGGCGTTGGAAGCGGCACGCGATCGCTGGCAGGCGGCCATGGCCACGTTGGAAGACAGCACCTTGCAGCGCGATGCCCTGGAAAGCGAACGGCGGAGCGCCCAGGAGCGCCTGGCCAGCCTGCGCAGTCGTCAGCGGCCATTGGCCGACCAGGCACAGCAACTGGCACTGGAGCATCAGCGCCTGACCACCGAGCGTGCCGGGCTGGCGCAGCAGCAAGGGCGTGCCGACCAGTCGCGCGAACGGCTCGAGGAGAAGTGCGCCGAACTCGAGGAAAGCCGCGAGAGACTGCGTGAGCCCGAAGAGGACGATCGCGAACGTCTCGACGAGCTGCTGCACCGCCGTGCCGAGGAAGAGCAGGCACTGAATGCCTGCCGCGACCAGGCAACCGGCCTTGCCGAGCAGTTGCGCAACGATGAACTGGCGCGTCAGGGCCATGAGCGCAATCTGGAGGCGATTCGCGAGCGCCTGCAGGAGGAGCGCATGCAGGTGCAGGCCCTGAAACTCAAGGCCGATGTTCAGGACGAACACCTCGCGGAGCTGGGCCACGATGCCTCGCGGCTGGCGGACGCGCTGGATCCCAATGCCACCGAGTCGGCCTGGCAAACGCGTCTGGAAGAGCTCGCCGACAAGATTCGTCGCCTGGGAGCGATCAACCTGGCGGCCATCGAGGAATACGATCAGCAAGCCGAGCGACGCGACTATCTCGAAGCCCAGCATGCCGAATTGAGCGAAGCGCTGGAGACTCTCGATCGGGCGATTCGCAAGATTGACCAGGAAACACGGACGCGTTTCAAGCAGACCTTCGATCAGGTCGATGCCGGCCTACAGACGCTTTTCCCCAAGGTTTTCGGAGGGGGAACTGCATGGTTGACGCTTACCGGCGAGGATTTACTGGAAACCGGTGTCGCCATCATGGCACGCCCGCCGGGCAAGAAGAACAGCACCATTCATCTTCTCTCGGGGGGAGAAAAAGCGTTGACCGCGTTGTCACTGGTATTTGCCATCTTTCAACTCAATCCAGCACCGTTCTGCATGCTCGATGAAGTCGATGCTCCGCTCGATGATGCTAATGTTGGCCGCTACGCCAAGCTGGTGAAGGAGATGTCGGAAACGGTGCAATTTATCTTTATCACCCACAACAAGATTGCCATGGAGGCGGCCGAACGTCTGATGGGGGTGACCATGCAGGAACCAGGAGTGTCGCGCCTGGTCTCAGTGGGGGTTGAAGAGGCCGCGGTACTGGCTGAGGCCTGAACGACTTGCACAAAATCGTTAAACGGGTTACCAAGGAAGGATATCAATGAAGGTCGGGGACAATAGAAGGGTGGTTGCGCTAGGGCCAAGTGAAAACTTGACATTCAAAAAAAGTGGCCCTTTTTTTGGTAATCGCGCTATGCTGGTGACGTACAACTTATTCAGGCATGGCGCCTTAGCAAACAGGCAAGACGACCCATGGAACTAAGAGAGTGGCTGATCATCCTGGGGCTGGCTCTGGTGACCATCATCGTGATCGATGGTGTTCGTCGCCTGCAACGCCAGCGTCGAGTGCCCCGACTCGATCAGGTCGACAACGACGCGACCGGCTCGGGCAAGGGGGAAGTGGCGGATCCCGAGCAGGCAGCTCGCGAGGCCGAGGTCAACTGGGAATTACCCAATGGAGGGGCGCGTGTCGTCAAGCCCGCCTCTTATAGTAGTACGGCCGAGTCCAAGCCCAAGCCCAAACTGCAGCGGCAGGAACATCCTGGGCCGTCCAAGGTGCTGGCCAACTGGCGCAACCATCAGGAGCGGACCTCGACGGTGAAGCCGGAGCGTCCGCGGTCCGAGGCGGAGACGAAGCCAGCGAACCCCTCACACGCGACGAGCGAAGCCCGTCAGGCGTCGCGTTCCGAGTCGCCGGCCGCGGCCTCGGCTGCCAGCAATACGGCGACTGCTCCCCGGGAAGATGATGTCCGTCGGGAAGCGTCCGTTGCGGCGAACGAACGGCCGGCAGCGTCCAGCGACGCCTCGTCCGAGCAGCACGAGACGAGACCCAAGCGTAACGAGCCGACGCTCTCGGCTCTCGATGATGAGCCGGAGCGCGATTCCGAGGTTGCCGGCCTTGCGGCCGACCCCGAGGACCACGACGAGGCCGAGCGCTATCGTCTCGTCGATCTCGAAGGCATGGGCGACTCCTTGAAGTCCGGTTCCGCGCGCATGGGCGCCTCGGTCCAGCGTTTCGGTGCCTCGCTGCAGAAGAACTTTGCCGAGCGCAAGGCGCAACGCAAGAAGGACAAGCTCAAGCGTGAGCAGGAAAAGGTCGAGCGTCAGGCGCGCGAGGCCAGTCGTCGGCAGCAAGCCAAGGCCGAACGCGAGGCGCGCGAAGCCGAAAAACGGCAGCGGGAGAAGGAACGCTCGCTGGTCGAAGATGATTATGATGATCCGCTGTTCGCTCCGCCGCGTGCAGCGGCGCCGGATGAAGCGGCCGCAATGGAGCGGGAGACGGCCGATAGCGGTGACGCTTCCTTGGACTATCAACCGCAACCCGTGGTGACGCCGCATCCGGTGGTCGAGAAGGCGTTGCGCAATGATGTCAGTGCCCAACATGCGCGTGATACCCTGAGCCATGCCGAGGAAGTGATCGTCATCAGCGTGATGTCGCGCGACGAAGAGGGCTTCTCCGGGGCGGCACTGCTCGACCTGATGCTGGCCTGTGGGCTGCGCTACAGCAGCGAGATGGGTATCTTCCACCGGTTCGAGACCGAGGATCCGGAAAGCGAATTGCAGTTTTCCATGGTCAATGTCGTCAAGCCCGGGATCTTCCCGCTCGAAGCGATGGACGAGTTCACCACGCCGGGCATCACCCTGTTGATGCCTCTTCCCGGCGCTACCGACACGGCTGCCGCCTTCGAGGCGATGGTCGAGACGGCCATGGTCGTGGTGCGCCACCTGGGCGGTGAACTCAAGGACGAGAACCACAGTGTGATGACCGCACAAACCGTGGAATTCGCCCGCCAGCGAGTCCAGGAGTTCGAGCGGCGTCACCGCCTGCATCGCTACCAGGCGAATTAGCCATAAGCTATGAGCTGTAAGCCGTAAGTTTGAAGAGGTAACAACAACCCCGTGAGAGATCACGGGGTTGTTTTGTTGATAGACTTCGATCCAATGATTGGTTTCGAGCTTCGAGCTTCGAGCTTCGAGCTTCGAGCTTCGAGCTTCGAGCTTCGAGCTTCGAGCTTCGAGCCTTTATGCATTCGACCGGAACATGACCACATGAGCCAGCCTGATCCTTCGATTCTCGAGGAAGTGGCGCGCCTTCGCGCCGAGCTTGAAGACGCCAATTACCGCTACTATGTGCTCGATGATCCGGTGATGACCGATGCCGATTACGATCACAAGTTGCGACGTCTGCAGGACATCGAAGCCGAATATCCCGAACTGGTGACGCCCGATTCACCGACCCAGCGGGTGGGGGCACCACCCGCCGAGGGCTTTCCCGAGGTCGAACATGCGGTGCCCATGTTGTCGCTGGATAACGCCTTTGACGAGGACGAATTGCGCGCCTTCGTCAAGCGCCTCGGGGAGCGGCTCGAGCGCGACGGCGAATCGCTGGTCTTCTGTTGTGAACCCAAGCTCGACGGCGCGGCCGTGTCGTTGGTCTACGAGCATGGTGTGCTGGTCAGCGGTGCCACTCGCGGTGATGGTCGCACCGGCGAAGGCATCACCACCAATCTGCGTACCCTGCGTTCGGTACCGCTCAAGTTGCGTGGCGATAACGTGCCCGAGCTGGTCGAAGTGCGCGGCGAGGTGACCATGAGCCATTCCGGCTTCGAGAACCTCAATGCGCGTGCCCGCGAGGAAGGCGGCAAGGGGTTCGCCAACCCGCGCAATGCGGCGGCTGGCAGCCTGCGCCAACTCGACCCACGAATCACCGCCACCCGGCCCCTGGAATTCTGTGCCTACCAAGTGGCGCGCCTCGAGCCCGACGCGGGCATCGCCACCCACAGCGAACTGATGGCACGGCTGCGCGATTATGGTTTCCGCACCAGTCCCGCCCTGGAAGTCGTCGAGGGTGGCCAGGGCCTGCTCGATTATTGCCGACGGCTGGGCGAACAGCGTGATGAGCTCGGCTACGATATCGACGGGGCGGTGATCAAGGTCGACGACCTGCGCCTGCAGCGCGAGCTGGGCTTCGTCGCCCGTGCACCGCGCTGGGCGATTGCCTTCAAGTTTCCCGCCCAGGAGCAGACCACCCGGCTCAACGACGTGGAATTCCAGGTCGGGCGCACCGGCGCCATCACCCCGGTGGCGCGCCTCGAGCCGGTCACGGTGGCCGGGGTCACGGTGTCCAATGCCACGCTGCACAATCAGGATGAGATCGCACGTCTGGGGGTGATGATCGGCGATAGGGTGATCGTTCGCCGTGCCGGCGACGTGATCCCCCAGATCGTGCGCGTCCTCCAGGATCAGCGCCCCCGGGAGGCACGGGAGATCGTCTTTCCCGATCGCTGCCCGGTCTGTGATTCCCAGATCGAACGCCCCGAGGGCGAGGTGGCGGCGCGCTGTTCCGGTGGCCTCTATTGCCCTGCGCAACGCAAGGAGGCGTTGAAGCACTTCGCCAGCCGTCGCGCCTTGGATATCGACGGCCTCGGCGAGAAGTTGATCGACCAACTGGTCGAGCGCGGCTGGGTCGAGACCGCGGCGGATCTGTTCCGCCTGGAGGCCGAGCGGCTTGCCGAGCTGCCGCGCATGGCCCAGAAATCCTCCGAGAACCTGGTCGCGTCACTGGACAAGGCCAAGCACACCACCCTGGCACGCTTTATCTATGCCCTCGGCATCCGCGAGGTGGGGGAGGCCACGGCCAACAACCTGGCACGCCACTTCGGCACGCTGGCGGCCCTGATGGACGCCGAAGTCGCCGACCTGGAGGCCGTGAACGATGTGGGGCCGGTGGTCGCCGAACATATCCATACCTTCTTCCAGCAGCCGCACAATCGCGACACCATCGACGACCTGATCGCGCAGGGCATGCAGTGGGAAGAGGAAGAGATCGGCGAGCGCCCGCAGCCGCTGAACGGCCAGACCTGGGTGCTGACCGGCACCCTGGAGAGCATGACCCGCGACGAAGGCAAGGCACGTCTGCAGGCGCTGGGTGCCAAGGTCTCCGGGAGCGTCTCCAAGAAGACCGCCGGCGTGGTGGCCGGCCCCGGTGCCGGCAGCAAGCTGACCAAGGCCGAGGAACTGGGCGTCGATGTGCTCGACGAGGACGAGTTCCTGAAGCGTCTTGAATCCTGGGAAAGCGGAGAGAGCGACGCATGAGCGGACGTTTCATCGAGGTGCCCTACCGGATGTTGCCGGGCGAAACCCTCGAGGCCCTGCTCGAGGCCTTCGTCACCCGTCAGGGCTATGACACCACCGACACCGGCGAAGGCATGCGCGCCTGGGTGGGGCAGCTCAAGCGCCAGCTCGAGCGTGGCGAACTGATCATCGCCCACGACCTGCAGACCGAAACCACCGAGGTGATGACGCTCACCCAGTGGCGGGCCTTCGGCCGCGACCTCGCCGACGACGAGGAGGGGTAGGCTCTGGGCTACGGGCTACGGGCTACGGGCTACGGGCTACGGGCTACGGGCTACGGGCTGCGGGCCGAGCGGTGCCGATCAGTCCAGGCGCTTGTGCATGCGAGACACCGCCAGACTCAGCATCACCACGGTGAAGACGCCGAGCGCGGCCAGCGCCGGCCACAGTTCCAGCAGGCCGGCGTCGCGCAGCATGATGCCGCGCACCAGGCGCAGGAAGTGGGTCAGCGGCAGCAGCTCCGCCAGCCACTGCGCCGCCTTGGGCATGCCGGCGAACGGGAACATGAAGCCCGACAGCAGGATCTGCGGCAGGAAGGTGAAGAAGGCCAGCTGCATGGCCTGAAACTGGCTACGCGCCAGGGTCGACAGGAAGATGCCCAGCGACAGGCTGGCGAGAATGAACACCAGCGCGGCCAGGTAGAGCTCGATCAACGAGCCGCGGATCGGCACCGCGAACAGCGCCTGGCCGAGCAACAGCACCACCGTGACCTGGACCAGGCCGATGGCGACGAACGGCAGGACCTTGCCCAGGGTCAGCTCCCAAGGTGAGATCGGCGTGGCGATCAGCATCTCCAGGTTGCCGCGTTCGCGCTCACGTACCAGGGCGATGGCGGTGAACAGCACCAGGGTCATGGTCAGGATCACCCCGATCAGGCCAGGCACGGTATTGATCGGGGCGCGGCGCTCGGGATTGTAGAAATTCACCACCTCGATCGGCGCCGTCTGCCGGGTCCAGCCGGCGGAGTCGGGGACCGGGAAGCGGGCGAGCTGACGAGCGGCCGCCTGCACCACCTGGTCGGAGCCGTCGACCACCAGTTGCAGCGCCGAACGGTCGCCGCGCTCCAGGCGGGCCTCAAAGTCCACGGGCAGGATCAGCGCCACACTGATCTGGCCGCGGCGCATCATCTCGTCGACCTCTTGCGGCGTTGCCGCCCGGTAGCGAAGGTCGAGCACCTGGCTGGCGCCGAATTGCGCTACCAGCTCGCGGGAGCGAGCGGTATCGGCCTGGTCGAGTACCGCGGCCTCCAACTGGCGCACGTCGAGATTGATGGCATAGCCGAACAGCACCAACTGCATGACCGGAATGCCGACGATCATGGCGAACGTCAGCCGGTCGCGGCGCAACTGGCGCAATTCCTTGAGCACGATGGCGGCGAGCCGGCGCAGCTTCATGGGGCCTCCCGCGTCGCCTGACGGGGTTGGCGTGTGGCGGCGACGAAGACGTCCTCGAGGTTGGCGGTGCCGGGGACGAGCCGGGCATCGATGCCCCCCTGGCGCAGCCGTTCGGTGAGGCGCTGCTCCAACCCCGCCTCGTCGCTGGCCAACAGGCGCAGCGAGGCGCCGATCTGGGCCAGGGCGATGACGCCGGGCTGGTCCTCGAGCAGGCGCTGGGCGAGGCGCGGCCGGTCGCTTTCCACCAGTAGCGGGCGGCCGGGCAGGCTGGCCATCAGCTCGCGAGGGCTGTCATCGGCGACCAGGCGGCCCTCGTCGAGAATGGCCAGGCGCGTGCAGCGCTCGGCCTCGTCCATGTAGTGGGTGGAAACCAGGATGGTGGTCCCGCCATCGGCCAGCTCGAACAACGACTCCCAGAACTCGCGACGCGATTGCGGATCGACGGCGCTGGTTGGCTCATCGAGCAGCAGCAGGTCGGGAGCGTGGAGCACCGCAGCGGCCAGGGCCAGGCGTTGCCTCTGGCCGCCGCTCAGGGTGCCGGCGAGCTGGTGGCGGCGATCGGCGAGCCAATAGCGGTCGAGGAGCTCCCCGATGCGCCGGGGTGCCGGCTCGCGTGGCAGTTCGTGCACGGCGGCCAGGAACGCCAGGTTCTCGCCGACGGTGAGGTCTTCATACAGCGAGAAGGACTGGGTCATGTAGCCGAGCTGGCGCTTGAGGCGTTCGGCCTCGCGGGGCAGGCGGTGACCGAGGACTTCGACCTCGCCGTCGCTGGGCCGCAGTAGACCGCAAAGCATGCGCAGGGTGGTGGACTTGCCCGACCCGTTGGGACCGAGGAAGCCATAGACCTCGCCCCGGTACACGCTCAGGTCGAGCGCCTCGACCGCCGCCAGTTTGCCGAAGCGCTTGCCGAGGCCGCGTGCCCGAATCACCGGGTGATCAGGGCTGGCTGTCATCGTTCATCTCCACTCTCACCGGTAGCCCCGCCGGCAGCCGCCGGGCCGCCTCTCCCTCCAGCTCCAGTTCCGCGCGATACACCAGGCGGCTGGCATCATCGCCGACCAGGGCATAGTAAGGCGTGAAGGTGGGCTCGCTGCGGATGCTGCGCAGTGTCGCGGTGAAAGGCGAGGCGACGCCCTCGACGTGCACCCGTAGCCGGTCGCCCGGCGCCAGGGCCGCACGCCGGGGGGCGGGGACGAAGACCCGCGCATAGGGCGACTCGCCGACCAGCAGGCTGACGACGGTCGCTCCCTCCGGGGGTTGATCGCCGGGGTGGAAGGGCAGGGCATCGATGCGCCCGTCGCGCGGGGCCTTGACGACCAGGCGCTCGCGCTCGAGACGCAATTCGTGTAGCGAGGCTTGTGCCGCCGCGACCGCGGCGGCGGCCTGGTCGATGCGTTCCGGGCGTTCGCCCCGGATGAGCTCCTGCAACCGGGCTTCCAGGCTCGCGACCTCGGCGCGGCGCTGGTCACGGCTGGCCTGCGCCTGGTCGAGCGCCGCCTGGGAGGTCGCCTGCTGGCGACGTAGCTCCAGGGCACGGCGATACTCGCGCTCGGCCAGCTCGCTTGCGGCTCGGGCACGGGCAAGGTCGGCCCGCGCGGCATCGAGGGTCTCCTCGCGCGTACCGTGGCGAAGTTCCGCGAGTCGCGCTTCGGCCTGGTCGAGTTCTCCCCGCGCCCGTTCGAGGCGGGCCTCCAGGCGGCGGCCGTCGAGCTCCAGTAGCACGTCGCCGGCTTCGACCGTGTCGCCCTCGGCGACCGCCCAGCGCAGCACGGGCTCGGAGGCCTCGGCAGGCAGCGCGATGCGATCCCATTCCAGGGTGCCCGGCAATGCCGGGGGCGAGTCGCTGCAGCCCGTCAGCGGCAGCAGCGCCAGCAGCCATACCAACCCATAGCGGCGCATCACGTCAGCGGACATGATCGACCTCCAGGCCACGTTCGAGCAGGGCCTGGGTATGGCGCTGCAGGGCGGCGCTATCGAGGTCCTCGCTAGCGAATATCTGGTGCCATAGGGGCGCGGCGGCCAGCGGAAACAGGGTGAGACCGATCAACGACACCACCAGCAGGCGGGGGTCGAGGTCGGCATTGAGCCGGCCCTGTTGCTGGGCGTGGGCGAAGGCTTCGGCCAGCCGCCGGGGGATCTGCTCGGCGATCCGCGTCACCAGCAGTTCACGCAAGGCTCCGCCCTCGCTGAGCACCTCGCGCACCCACAGCGTGGGTAGCCAGGGGTGGCGCTCGACCGCGGCGTGCATGCCGCGCACGAAACCATCGATCAAGGCGCCGGCGTCATCGCCGAGCGTTTCCAGGTGGCCACGCAGTTCGCCGACCACCGGCAGCAGGCGCTCCTCGATGACGGCATCGAACAGCGCCGCCTTGCCGCCGAAGTAATAGCTGATCATGGCCGGGGTCACGCCCGCCGCTTCGGCGATGCCGCGCAGGCTGGCCGCGGTGACGCCATGGCTGGTGTAGTGGTGGAGGGCGGCATCGAGCAAGCGTTCGCGCTGATCGGTAGCGTCGCCGCTCGGGCGGCCTGGACGACGCGACTTCGATGCACGGCGGGGCTTGCCGAGGGACTTGGAAGCGGGTGTTTTCATGCGTTAAAATTTAAATCAACAGTTAATTAATTTCAAGGTAGCAGGTTGGGCATGCGGGAGCCCGGTGAGCCTGTTCGTGGGCAAGCACGGATATCGCGCGGCGACGCTGCGCTCCTAGTGCGCCCGCGAAGGCGTGCATTCCGTGTGGTGAAAGTCCACACCGGGGTAAGCCATGACCCCGTAGCCGAAGGTAACTGCGTCGTCGCGAGGCGG